>NZ_JAQCNJ010000056.1 GCF_028275055.1 Haloplanus sp. | reverse complement strand
CGTGCCGGTCCTTGGCATCTGTCTGGGGATGCAGATCATGGCGACCGAACTCGACGGGGCGGTCGGCTCGGGTGACTACGGCGGCTACGCCGACGTCGACGTCGACATCGTCGACGACGAGGATCCGGTCGTCGGCTCGCTCGCCCCGGAGACGCGGGTGTGGGCGAGTCACGCCGACGAGGTGACTGCGCTGCCGAGCGGCTTCACCCACACCGCGACGAGCGACGTGTGTGACATCGAGGCGATGAGCGATGCCGACCGGGGGTTGTACGGCGTGCAATGGCACCCCGAGGTCGCCCACACGGCCGAGGGTGAGGAACTGTTCGGGAACTTTATCGACCGTTGTCGGTGACGATGCCGGTCGGTCGGTCGGCGTCGGGCCGCGGTCGAGGGGTTACGGTTTGCGTCGACACGAGGGGAGAGATTTACCACGCCGGGTCGCGTCGGACCCACCGATGACAGCCACCCAGTCCGACCTCGCCGGGCTGTCGCGGTACATCTTCACCGCGCCGCGGTGGTACTCCAGTCTCGGCTTCGCGTTGATCATCGCCGCGATGACCGGTATCGCCGCCTTCGACTCGGGGACCGGTTCGCCGACCGTTCGCAACCTGCTCATTTTGGGGCGGGACGCGTGGCAGGGAATCTTTTTCATCGGCCTGCCGACGGTCATCGCGTCGTTCGGCACGACCGGCGTCGACCGGTTCGTCGGCGGGAAACTCACGCCGAACCGGTCATCGTTGCTCGCGCTGCTCTGTGAACTGATCCTCGTCGCCATCGTTACCGGAGCGGGAGTCATCGCACAGGTCACACCCCTCGGACAAACGTTCGTTTACGACGCGCTGGTGGTTGCGTTGGCCTCCGTGTTCGCCTTCCGTCTGCTCGTCGTCATGGCGGTGTCCCAGTCGTCATTGTTGATCGCCGCCGTGCCCGCCAGCCTTCAGACCGCCGTCTCCGCCGTGTTCCTTTTTATTTACAGCGGCACCGTCCGGTTTTTCGAACTCGGGGGACCGCTCCTCGACGCCTATCTGACGCCGTATCTCTCGCGGGCCTCGGAGGCCCCGCCGGAACTGTGGGTGATCGGCCCCAATCACTTCCAGTTGCTCGCCGTCACGTGTCTCATCTACGCCGCCGCAGTCTACGTGTTTATTCGAGTTATCGACCGCCCGTGGCAGCGGAGTCTCGGGGTCTCCGTGCTCGACTTTATCGGCGGGTTCATCGGACACGTCGCCGAGGGGTCACGCGAACTCGAGGATTTCTTCGAGAAACTCGGCGAGGAGGCGGTCGTCCCGGTGACGGTGCTCGCCTTCCGTCGTCCCGACGGCACGCAGAAGGCGCGATTCGTTCTGCCGATGATCCACCCGGGTCCGATGGGCGAAATCGGTGGTGGAAACTTTCCCGTACGCGTCGCCAAACACACCGATGGGCTGGTCTTTCCCCCACACGCCACCGCCGGTCACGACTTCAACCTCGTCACCGAACGCGAGGTGGACACTATCCTCGACGCCGTCGACGCGGCACAGGACCGCCTCACCTACGACGCGGCGGCGACCCGGAGCACTCGAACGGAGTCGGGCGAGGCGACGATGCTCGGCCAGGCGTTCGGCGACGACGCCTTGCTGGTTGCCACCTACGCGCCGGGGTTCGCCGACGACGTGGAGTACGGCGTTGGCCTCTCGGTCACGGCGGAGGCACGCACGACCGGGCTCGACGACGTGTTGTTGATCGACGCCCACAACTCGAACGACGGGCTGGAAGGCGACGACCTCGGCCACGTCACGCCGGGCAGCGAGCGGGCGTTCGATATGCTTACCACGGCCAGGCAGGCCGGCCGCCGGTTGGCGGAGCGGCCGGCCGGCCCGATCCGACTCGGGGTGGCATGGGACCGGACCGAGTGGGACGCCATCGACGGGATCGGACCGCTCGGCGTCCGGGTCGCTGTCGTCGAGGTCGACGGGCAACACACCGCGTACATTCTTGTCGACGGCAACAATATGGTGCCCGGGCTTAGGGGGCGAGTCGTCGAGTCGGTGACCGCCGACGAACCGATCGACGTGGCGGAGATCATGACGACCGACACCCACATCGTCAACACGGTCGAGGCTGACAACCAGGTCGGCGCGGCAATCGACCACGGGGCGTTCGTCGAACTGATCGAGCGGCTCGTGTCGGAGGCAGTTGACGACCTCGGACCCGTCGAGGCGGGGCTGGCGACCGAGCGCACGACCGTGACGGTGTTCGGAAACGACCGCACCGAGACGCTCGCGAGCCACGCGAACGCCGTCGTCTCGATGGGCGGAGCGTTCGCCGTCGCGATCATTCTGACAGCGATGGCGGCCAGCCTGCTGGTCTTTGTGCTCACCTAGCGGCGTGGTTCCCCGTCGACGGCGCCGCGACCCGACCCGGACACGGGGGCCGGAACTCGACGTGCTACCCGGCGGTTGTCACGCGCCACTCGCCGTCGTGGTCGTGTCACAGGCAAACCGAGCGGAACGGGACCGTTCGGAACGGTCGCAGCGGCCCAAGCAGGGATGAGCCGTGTCGATCCGCACCCCACACCCGGTGGCACGCTCACGAGGGAGCAGCGACACCTCGCGGGGACGGATGCCCGAAAACAAAAATAACCCGACGGCGTACTTGCGGGCGTGCTCCTGGTGCTCTGTGTCGACCTGGACGATGACCTCGGCCGCAAGACCGGGCTGGAGACGCCGGTCGTGGGGCGGGAGGCGGTCGAGGACGGCGCTGTGGCCCTCGCGACGGCCGATCCGGAGGACTCGGACGTGAACGTTATGTTTCAAGGGTTGCACGTCCTCGACAGCCTCCGGGCCGACGAGAACGAACAGGTCGAGGTGGCGGCGGTCACCGGGATGCAGGGAAGCGAGGTGCGGGCGACACGGGCCGTCGGCGACGAGGTGGATACGGTGCTTGCGAGGCTCTCGACCGGCGAGTCCGTCCGAGCCATCGTCATCACCGACGGCGCACAGGACGAGTCGGTGCTCCCGGTCATCCGGTCGCGGGTTCCCATCGACAGCGTCCGTCGGGTCGTCGTCCGGCAGGCACAGGATCTCGAATCAATGTACTACACCGTCAAGCAGGTACTTGCCGACCCGGAAACCCGCGGGACGCTTCTGGTCCCACTGGGCATTCTCCTGTTGATCTATCCGTTCGTTACGATTGCCACCTTCTTCAACGTCCCCGGGGCGGCCGTTATCGGGCTTCTCTCGGCCCTCCTCGGGCTCTACACGCTGTTCCGGGGGTTGGGGCTGGAGTCGACGGTCGACGAGGCCGCAGACCGTGCGAGAAACCTCCTGTACGCCGGTCGGGTGACGATCATCACCTACGTCGTCGCGGCGGCGCTGCTTGTCGTCGGTGGTGTGGAGGGACTCGGACTGTTGCGCACCGTCAGAGCCGGACTCGGCGGGTCGCCATCGGCGGTAACGGTGCTTGCGTCGCTGGTCAACGGGGCGATCCGGTGGTTCGCCGCCGCCGGGATCACCAGCAGCCTGGGGCAGGTGACCGACGAGTACCTCGCCGACCGATTCAAATGGCGCTATCTGAACGCCCCGTTCTACGTCGCCGCCATCGCGGTCGTTCTGTACGCAGTGACGGGGTTTCTGCTCCCGCCGGTCCCCGGCGTGACACCGCTTACACTCACCGACCTCGCGATTGCGCTCACCGTGGGAACGCTGCTCGGCGTGTTGAGCACGCTCACGTTCGCCATCGCGGAGTCGCGGTACCCGACGGGCGCCGATCCGGCTTAACGCTCCCTGACGACGACAAACTCGGCGAGATCCTGCAGGTACTCCACGGCGTCGACGTTCCGCGTCTCGGCGGCCTCAAGTGCCGAGAGCGCACGCTCCGACTCGTGGCGTGCCCGGTCGTTTGCCGCTTCCGGAGAAACGTCGGTTACCTGTACCAGCGAAGGGCGGTCCATCTCGGCGTCCTGTCCCGTGGGCTTACCCAGGTCGCCGGCGTCGGCCGTCGCGTCAAGCACGTCGTCTCGGATCTGGAACGCGACGCCGACCCGTTCGGCGTAGTCACCCAGCGACTCGACGGTGAACGCGTCGGCGCCGCCGGCGACCGCGCCGAGTTCCGCAGCCGACCGGAATAGCACGCCCGTCTTCCGGCGCGCGAGTGTCATGTACTCGGCTTCCGTCTCCGGGCGGTCGACCAGTTCCGTCGCCTCACCTTCGCCGAGTTCGACCATCGCCTCGGCGACGATGCGCATCGCGCGTTCGTCCTGTGAAAAAAGGGCGAACGCCTCGCCGAGGAGGCCGTCGCTGGCGACGATAGCCGGGCCGTAGCCAAACGCCTCCCACGCGCTCGGCGTGCCGCGGCGCACCGCCGACCGGTCGATGATGTCGTCGATCACCAGCGAGGCGTTGTGGACGAGTTCGACCCCGACGGCGAAGTCGACCGCGTCCTCCGGAGTTCCACCGACCGCCTCGCAGGTGAGCACCGTCACCGCCGGCCGGACCCGCTTGCCGCCCGCCAGCGCGACGTGTTCAAGCTCCGCCGCGAGTTCCGGCGGTTCGACCGCCTCGACGAGCGATTCGAGGCGATCGTTCACCAGCCCGATCCGGCGATCCAGATACTCCATCGCCCGGCAGAAAGGACGGGCGAGTCAAGTACGTGACGGCTCGCGGCGAGAGACGGGGCTGCCGTCCGGTCCTGCGGTCCCCGTGTCTCTCGCCGTCGGTTCACGCGCCGAACCCGTGGTCGGTTCGGACCTCCGCTCGTCCCCGGTGGTGAACACGAGCGTCTGCTGAGCGGCCGTGACGGGAGGGTCCTGTGCCCGCTTGATTGGCTCTCGGTTCGGTGGCGTCTCTGCCGGCCCGTCATCGGAGGTCACTGCGTCCGGATCGGTGTCTGTGTCGGCGTCGGCGTCGGCGTCGGGGGTCACCATGCCCGTGATGGTGCGGTCGGAGGTGACCGCGGAGTGGTCGACACCGAGGGTGTCGAGTCCGGACGGCGACCGCCGGTTGTTGGGCCTACCGGATTCCCCACAGACCGGCGTATCCTATGTCGTTGCTCCCGGTCTGAATCCTCGACATGGCGGGTGGAGAGGCGGCCGTGAACGTCTCGGCGCCGCCCTCGGGGTCGCACCGGAGGGACGCCTCACCGCAGTCGGCCTGTGATCGTCATCGGTCGCTCGCCCCGTTTCGGAACGGTCTGCGGGGGCAATCCCGACCGCGCCGTGGCCGTCATTGTCGGCCCGGCCGGTCAGGGCTTCTCGTCGGGCAGCGAGATAAGGTTCTCGCGACCGAGACGAAGCTTTTCCACCCGGCCGTCCTCGGCCATCGCCGAGAGCAACTGAGACACCTTGGCGTCCGACCATCCGGTCTCCCGGACGATCCGGGCCTGCTTCATCCGGCCGCCGTTCTGGTCAAGGAGGTACTCAACGCGTTCCTCGTCGGAAAGCAAGGATAGGTCGACGTTGTTCTCGGTGTCCTCGGCGGCGTCGTCGGTTGCGGCCGCCCCCGCTCCGTCGGGGCCCCCGTTCACGTCCGTCCCGGCGGCGTCGCCGTCCGGATCGGAAACGGAGGCGGAACCGGATCCCGGCGGGTCGACATCCGGGGAGCGCGCTGTCGGGCCGGTCGGGGGGGCGTTGTCACCACGGTACCGCCGGGCGTACGCGACGGCGGCAAGGAGAAAGACCCCTACGACCGCAACGCCGCCGATCAGCGGCCACGGCGGGTCGGAGGGGTCCTCAACCGTTGCCTGCTGATACGAGATAGTGAGTGGATCCCGGAAGGTATGTCGACCGTCGATAACGACGGAGCCGTTGTCGAGACCGAACCGAGTGTCGGTTACCTGGTACCCATCAGGTGTCTCTATAACCAGCCGTTGGCCCGGTTCGATCGAGGTGAGCCACGTCCGGTTGCCGGGCATCAACACGGCGTCTCGGATGACGAACCCATCGCCGGCGTCGGTGACGAAGTTCGTCCACGTGAAAGAAAGCGAGAGAACGCCGGTACCGTTCCGAACGGTGGCGTTGCGGGTCGGGCGGACGATTTCCATCTCTCGGTCGGCGGCCTGACCGGCCTCGCCGGCGAGGGTGCGAAAGAACTCTGTCCCGAGGCCGATGTCGGTATCGCCGGCCTCGAAGCGCCGCCCGTACCGGTTGAACGCCCCGCGGTCGGTCTCGTCGGAGAGGTTGTATCGGATCGAGATGGTCCACCGGGCGTCGCCGCCGGGATCGGGGGCAATGTGAATCTCGGTGAGGACTGGTGTGTCGATGCGAGTGGGGGACGGACCGACGAGGGCCGGGCGGTCGGCTGGCGTCGCTGTGACGCCGGCATCGGGGGGTGAGGACCCGGCTTCGGCGGCCGTCGCCGCGGGGAGTGTTCCCGCGAGGAGGATCAGGACGGCGAGGAGGGTCGCAGCAAGCCGCATTATGTGGTGGGTCTCGATGAGGCGGCAAAACGCTTTCTATCGACTCAGAGTACCTGCCGACGTGGGAACGGTCGCGAGATGACCGGGAAGGAGGGTTTTAGTATGGTGGGGCTGTATCGTCGGGCGATGAGAGCCCTCCCCGTTTTGATAACAGCCCTTCTCGTTCCCGTGGCTGCGGTTGGGGCGGTCGGCGGGTTCGGTGGGACCACACACACGGATCCGGCGGAGCCGCCACCCCAAGCGGTCGCCGACGAGCCTGTGGTTGCACAGACAGAGGGAAACGGTAGCCTCAGACAGATCAACGTACTCGGCGTGTCACAGCCGAGGGTCGAGCGCTCGTCGGTCGAGAGCCATTACGTCGACCTCGGCTCTGGTGTCGGGCTGTCGACGAACGCGACCACCGACCGACTCCAAACGCTTGCGATGGTCGAACGCGTCGAAGCCGCCGAGACGACCACGGAGCGACGGGAGCGCCTCCGAGCCGCATTCCGGTCGTTCGAGGCGGATGTCGAAGACCTCGACCGTAGGCAGACGACGGCGATCCGGGCGTACAGCCGGAACGAGATTGGCGCACAGAAGCTGCTCGTCACCCTCGTCCGTATCAGCGCCGTGGCGGAGGAGTTCAACACGCGCAGGGCTCGGTTGGAGGCACTGGCCGCCGAGACGCCGGGGATCGAACTCAACCGGGGACGGTTGGCGTCGATCGGGAATCGCCTCTCGGCGTTCACCGGACCGGTTCGGAGCCACGCCGCGACGGTGTTGCGCGGCGGGGCCGGGCCCACTCGCTTCTACCTCGCCACCGGGGCCGAGAGCATCACGATGACCGCCATCGTCGACGGGGAGTACCTCCGAGAGTCGTACCGTGGCGACCTCAGAAACGGTGGGGGCGACGCCATCGAACTCGAGGTGGCACTTGACATTGTCGCCGCGAGCTACCCGATCATCTGGAACACGACACGCGAGCAGACACAGGTGTTCGGCGGCGGCGGAACGCATCCTGTGCGCATCGCCCACAGCCGTGGTGATCTGACCGCCTTTGTCGACAGCGACGCCCGTGTCCTCTACGCGGAACACCAGCGCCGTCCGCTCGACTCCGTTGTCACCGACAACCGCTTCGAGCGGTCGGACAACGGGATCCGGCTCTCGGCGAACCACACGTACCCTGGCGGTCCCGTACTGATCCAAGCGGTCGACGAGTCGACCGGTGAGCCGGTCGACGCCGACGTATCGGTGGCGGTCGGGTCCGGGGAGGCAACATCGATCGGAGCCACGGGTGACGACGGCAGCCTCTGGACGCTCTCGCCGAACCGGCAGTACACCATCGTCGTCGAGACGCTGGGCGAGTCGGTCGAGTTGGTGATCGTGCCGGGCGCGACGCCGGGAGTCGAGCGAGTGACCGCTAGCGGCGGCACGGGGCAGACCGGTAACACGCCGGCAGCGATGCCGACGGCGTCGGCCGGCTGAACGCCGACGTTTATATGTGGTGACGCGGCCACCGGTGACCGATGGTCGACCGCACAGCACCGGTTTCGCTCCTGATCGCCGCCGCCCTCGGTACCGCCGCCGTCGCCGTCGCCCTCGGTACGCTCCCCGGCCCGCCATCGGTCGCCGCCGTCACGCTCTCGGTCGACGGGGAACGGATCGTTCTCTCCAACCGCGCCGGCGACTCACTCGACGTGCGTCGCCTCAACGTGGTGATTCGTGTCGATGGAACGCCGCTCCGCCACCAGCCCCCGATACCGTTCTTTTCGGCATCCGGATTTCGCCCAGGCCCGACAGGCCCGTTCAACGCCGCCGCCGACCCGGTGTGGGAACCGGGCGAGCGGGCGTCGCTCCGGGTCGCGTCGACGAACCGGCCGACGGTCCGGGCTGGCGACCGCGTGACAGTCGACCTCCGGTACGAGGGAAGACGCCTCGTCCGTCTATCGGCTACCGCGTCGGAGCGCGGGCGAGCGTTGTGATGGCGATTTCCGGGTTGTACGATGGACCCATTGTTACGTGTTGAACGTCCTCGAAGCCGGCATCGGCGAACATGCGGTCGGCCTCCACCTCGTCATAAAAAAGCATGATCGCGTCGGCAAGCCGTTGGAACACCGAACTGTTCGGGTAGTTGGGGCCGACGACGAGTACCGGACCGCCGGGTTCGACGACACGGCGGAACTCCTCGAGTGCGTCGACGGGATTGGGCCAGTATTCGATCGATCCGGACGACCAGATGGCGTCGAAGCTGTTGTCGGCAAAGGGAAGCCGCTCGGCGTCGCCACGATGGAAGTTCACCGTGTCTGTGCGGCCGAACTTCTCGAAAGCCTTCTCCATCTGGTGGATGCTCTGATCGAGACCGTAGACGTCGTCGGTGTATTCGAGGAGTCCCTCGGTTCCGAAGCCGGTGCCACAACCGACATCGAGTACCCGGTCGTCCGGGTCCAGATCAAGGAGTTCCAACGCCTCGGCGCGCATTTCCTCGTTCCAGATAAAAGGGTTAACCTGGTCATACACCTTCGAGAGGTACTTGTAGAACAGGCGTGCCCGGGACTTGCTTTCGAGGATACCCATTTAAACCCTGATTGGGGTTCGATCGGCATAACGGTGAGGATTCGGCAGGCGTCGAACTACCGGAGTCGGTCGAGGGACCGGGCGGTTTCCCAGTCGATCGTAAGCCATTCGGTTGCGAGAGAATCGGTACCAGGAGCGAACACCGTCAGTTCCGATGGATCCGCGGGGTCATCGAAGAGACACTCCAGTTCCGGGTTCTGTGCCTCGGCCGGCGAGGGCAGATCGGTCGTCTTCATTTAGTTGTGACAGCGCACGCAAAGCGGCCCGTCGGACCGGTCACCGTCGCGGGGAGCGATTTCGCCACAACCGGGACACCGGAACCGTGACCGAACGTACTCCGTGTGAGAAGCGATACGAGTTGTGGTGTCATTTCGGCTCATAGCACAACATACGTCTGGTAAGATAAATAATTTCGGTACGCGTGTATCTTTTCGGGCGATCGAACTGATTCTCTGGTGTATCCGGAAGAGAAGCGGACGGTTCGGGACCGTCGGTGAACACGCTCGTACGTCGATCCGGTGTGGAACGACGGCTCAGGCGCCGGCGCGTTCAAGCGCCTCTTCGATGTCGGGTCGTTGGGTGACGCCGACGAATCGGTCGACGACGCCCTCGTCGTTCTCGACGACAACCGTCGGGAGCGACTGGACCTGGTAGTCGTTGGCGGTGTCTTGGTCGGCGTCGACGTCGATTTTCTCGAGTTCGACATCACCGTAATCGGCCACCAGTTCCTTCAGAATGGGGTCCTGTGCGTCACAGGGACCACACCAGTCGGCGTAGAAATCGAGCAGTCGGACGGTCATTGATCCGTCGTCGGCTTCCGGACGGGCGCTGATAAGCGTTTGCCAACCGGCGACCGGAACGAAACGTTTAGACACTCGAAGCGCCAACGCTAAAACATGAGTGGAAGCCAAAGCGGCGGGCTGATGTCGAGTGCGGGATTGGTCCGCTACTTTGATGCCGAGGACCGCAACGCCATCAGAATCAACCCCAAAACGATCGTCGCGTTTGGCGTGCTGTTTGGGGTGCTCGTGCAGGTGCTGAACCTCGTCTCGCTGTGACCGCCAATCGCCGCATCGGCGTGATCGCCGTTCAAGGGAACGTGAGCGAACACGTCGCCGCCGCCCAGCGAGCGGCGGACGAACGCGTCGACACCGTCAGGATCCGCAACGCCGGGGTCGTTCCGGACTGTGACGCCCTCATTCTGCCCGGCGGCGAATCGACGACCATCTCTCACCTTCTCGAAACGGAGGGGATCGACGAGGAGATCCGCGCCCACGCTGCCGCCGGGAAGCCGATTCTCGCGACGTGTGCCGGCCTCATCGTCGCCGCCGCCGACGCTCGCGACGACCGTGTCGAGACGCTTGACCTGATCGACGCCGCGGTCGACCGCAACGCCTTCGGCCGGCAGGTCGACAGCTTCGAGGCTGGCCTCGACGTGACCGGTCTCGGTGATCCCTTCCACGCGGTGTTTATTCGGGCGCCCGTCGTCGACGAGGTGGGGCCGGATGTCGAGGTGCTCGCGACGTGGGACGATCGACCGGTCGCGGTGCAGGACGGTCCCGTTGTCGCCACGGCGTTTCACCCCGAACTCACAAACGACGACCGCCTCCACCGCCTTGCGCTGTTCGACCCGCTTCGGAGCGAGGCCGAGGCGTAACGACAAGCCCTTGACTCCGCCGGGCGTCCGGTCGGCCATGGCCGACGAGTCAGACCCCAAAACCGTTCTCGACACGCTTTTTGCCACCATCGAGAACCGCCGCGACGAACTCCCGGAGGGTTCCTACACCGCCTCGTTGTTCACACACGAGAAAGGCGACAACGCGACGTTAGAAAAGATCGGCGAGGAGGCGACCGAAGCCATTCTCGCGGCGAAAGACGGCGACGACGAGGAACTGCTCGCGGAGTCCGCGGATCTGGTGTATCATCTGCTCGTGTTGCTGGCGATGCGAGGGCTGAGCGTCGACGACCTGCGCGAGGAACTCGAAGGGCGGTTTTAATCGAACCGGACGCCGAGGTTGTGGAGGCCGTCGTTGTTCATCGCGACGTTGATCAGGAGCGGCGTCAACGACTCGATCTCCGGGGCGTTGGCCACGCCGCCGGCGTCCAGCGGACGGAGACCGTCGATATCCTCAGCAAGGAGACGGACCGTCTCCTTGGCGTCGTCGTCGTCGGCGACCAGAAGCGTATCGATACCGAGGTCGGCGTCCAAGTTCGCGAGCCGACCGGCCGCGAGGTTGTGGAACGCGCCGACGGCCGACACGCCGTCCGGGGCGGCGTCGGCAACGAGTCGGGTGACACTGCCCGCACCCGGTCGGTTGTAATGGAAGCCGTTCTCGTCCCGTTTCATGCCTGTTGCGGGCGTGACGAGAACGTCACCTTCCGACAGCGAGTCGGCGACCGCCGCGACCGTGTCGGTTGCGTGGTAGGCGGGCACCGCGAGAACGACCACCCGGGCTCGGTCGGCCGCCATCTCGTTTTCGAAGCCGTTGATCTTGCGGTCGACACCCCGACTCGACAGTTCGGTCTCGTACTCCTCGGCTTTCGTGCGTGCCTTCTCCGGGTCGCGGGAGCCGATCACGACCTCGTGGTCGGAGTGGTAGGCCCATCTGAGGGCCAGTCCTTCGCCGACATCGCCGGTCCCGCCGAGTAGCGCGATTCGCATGGTTTGCCTGTGGTCGGCGTTGAGGTAAGGGTTAGGATTGGTGGAGACGCCGATGGATACCCGGCGGGCATAACCGCGAGTCGCTATCGACGGCGACGGCCGGTCTTGAGCATCGGACCCCCTATTCTCCGCCAACTGCGACCAGATACGCCACGAGGAGGGCAACGGCGACACCCGGGGCGGCCGCGCGCATCCGAGTGTCTAGATCGGGTTGTGTCGTCGCGACAACGACGGCGACCACGACCGTAACTAGGGCGGCGGCGGTGAGGGCGAACCGCCGGCGGTCGGGGGTCACGGTCCCTCCAGAAGGTCGGGTAGGTCGTTCACCGTCTCGATGATGGCCGCGGCCCCGGCGTCGTCGAAGGCCCGGCGACCCGACTGACCGGTCAGCCCGCCGGTGAGAACGCCGACACCGCGGTAGGTCCGGTCGGGATCCGCCTCGGCGGCGTTGGTCGCCGTCCGCACGTCATCGAGGGTGTCGCCCGCGAACACCACGGCGTCGGCATCGAAGCGATCCGCGAGCGTCGTCAGCGCCTGCGGGTGTGGCTTGCCCTCGGCCCAGTCGTCCATCGTGAACCGTCGGTCGTCGGCCACCGACAGGCCGGCGCGGTCAAGCGCGATATCGGCCTCGGCGGCCGGTCGCCCGGTCAGAACGCCGATCGCGAACCGCTCGGTGAGGGCGTCGAGGGTCGACCGCTCGACGAGAACGGGTTCGTCGCGGATATACCCCCGTGACTCGACGGGGGGATCGCCACCCTCCAGCCTGCGGTAACGGTCGGAGCCGAGATAGAGCGCCTGAAACACCGCCCGGAGGTGGTCGGGCTCCCAGCGGCCGAAAACGGCCTCGTCGTCGATCGGTGCGTCGCGGACGACACCTTCCGCGGCGTCCAACCCGCCACCGGCGGCGGCGACGGCGTCGGTGAAGGCGGTCACGTCGGTATCGTACCCCGCGTCGTCCGCGAGAACGAACAGGGCCGCCGCGTCGGTGAGTTCCCAGTCGTTGTTGAAACCGCCGGCGTTCTTGAATCGCTGGATCGTGTCGTCGTCGACGGTCTCGCCGTACACCCGATCGAGGGTTTCGATGATGGCCCGCCGGTAGGAGTCGGCGACGTCGACGAGCACCCCGTCGATATCGAGCACGACCGCGTCGGCGTTCATATCACGCTGAGGGTGACGTCGGGACAAGGGCCTTTCTATACCCCTCGATCAGGTAGAGCGTGTGGCTGTCGGGACGGGTGCTCGCCGCGGGCCGTCGGACCACCCGACCATCCGCGGATCCCCCTCGGCGGCGCCGAACACCCATCCGGAGCCGGCGGCCTGAGAGTGGCGGTCGTCCGTGTTCGGGCGGGTCTCGATGCGGTGGTGGGTCGTCGCCGTCTCGCTGGTGTGTTTTTGCCGGGTAGGGCCCGGCAGGTTCTCGTTGCACGCCCGGGTCACGTCGAGGCCCGACACTCCGATGCCCGGACCGAGGACACCCGTGTTCTCAAAGTCCGGGCCGACGGGCGATCAGTCGACTCGGGTGCTGATGTCCTCGGCGATGCGCCCGCCGGGGTAGCGGAGGTGGCCGCTCTCGACCTCGTAGATGTAGCCGTGGACCGTCGCATCGACGAGTGGGTGTTCGTCGAGATAACGTACCTGTGCGGCACACGCCTCGTCTATGTCGTCGGTCATCCGGACCCAGTCGGCAACGGAGGCGTCGCCGATGGAGAGTTCGGGGAGGGAAGGGTCGAGGGCAACGTCGTCGAGGCTCCCTCCTGTGGCCGCCTCGAGTCCCTCGACGACAGCGTCGTCGGGGGCGCTCATCATCCCGCAGTCGGTGTGGTTGACCACGATGATCTCCGTGGTGTCGAAAAACTGGGTCGTCAGCGCCGCCGACCGGATCACGTCGTCGGTCACTTTCCCACCGGCGTTGCGGTAGATCTGTGCATCGCCCAAATCGAGGCCGAGGGCCTCCTCGACCGGGATTCGCTCGTCCATACAGGCAACGACGAGCAACTGTTTGTCGGTCGGAATCCCCTCTCGCCGCCGCCGCGCCCAGTCCTCGCGGGCGTCGACACCGGCATCAACGTAGGCGTGGTGGTGACCCGGTTCACGGTCGGCGTCGCCGTGGTGTCGATCATTCGACATGCGTCGATACAGGAGGTCGACCGACTTCGGGGCTGAGTCCTCGGCAACGATACCCGCTATCTCTGACGGGCGAGATACAACGTCTCGCGACCGACCGACTCGCGGGCAACGGGGACTGTGGGTTCCTCGAACCCGAGTGTGGTAAAAAGGCAGGCGGCGGCGGCGGCGGTGGCCACGTCCCGGACCGGCGCCTGGAGTTCGGCCGGGAGATTCAGCGCGTAGACGGCGTCGACACGGTAGGGGTCGCCGGGGTGAGCGTCGCCGTCGAGTTCCGCCGCCCTGTCGACCACGTCGTCGCGAACGAACCGAACGCCCGCCGGGACGGGTGCGTCAAACACGTCCGTCGCGGTCACGTCCGAACCGGCGTCGGCGAGGGCGGCCGCCACCTCCGGGCGGCGACCGATCCCAACTTCGACGAGGCTGTCGTAGCCGGCGAGTCGGTCGGCGAGTTCGGCGCGCGTGGCCGTCACGTCGGGATATTTATTGTGGGGCCACGCTTAGTTTCTTCCATGCTTGTCGACATCGTGCCCATCGGGGATGTCCCGGCACGGGTGAAACGCGAAGCCTCTGCCGGTCTGCGGTCCGTGTACGACTGTGACGTAACCGTCCACAACGCACAGACCCTCCCCGAGGGCGCGTTCGACCGGAGCCGGAACCAGTACCGGGCGGAGGAGTTCATCGAACTCACGAGCAGGATCGGGACGGGCGAGAAAAACATCGGCATCACCGCGGAGGATCTCTACTACCGGCGGCGAAACTACGTCTTCGGTCTCGCGTATCTCAACGGCAACGGCTCCGTCATCTCGACATACCGCCTCCAGACCTCCTCCGACGGCGGGATGACCGCCACGTCCGGAAACGAGGTGTTCGACAACCGCGTCCGCAAGGAGGTCGTCCACGAAATCGGCCACACCCTCGGCCTCGAACACTGCGACCGCGAACGGTGCGTGATGAGTTTCTCCCCAACCGTGCGCGAGGTGGATAAGAAAGAGGAAACGTTGTGTGGCACCTGCAGTCGCGAACACTTTTGATCGAGTGGCCGAAGGATCAGGTGACCGTTGCAACGGCCGTGCCAAACACGACAGTCACGGTCGGTGTGGTATGGTCGCGGCGTCCGACCACGGCATCCCCAGGAGGGGACTCCGCGGTGTATGAGGTTGTTTTCGGCCCCAGACAAGCAACCATGTGGGGGCCACCGGAGTGACGGGCGTCGGTGACCCCACCGGGAGGTCGGCGTGGCGGGTCGCGACCATCGGGGCCGGATGGCTGTTGCTCCTGTTTGTCGGTGCGTATCTGATCACCCCCGCCAGTATTCTCACACTGGTGATGAACGACCTGAACATTGCGGAGAGCACGGCCGCCGCACTCGTCTCGATGCCACAGGTCACCGCGACGGTGATCGGCATCCCCGTTGGTGTTTACATCGACCGGGTCAAGACCCGCGCCGTTATTCCGGCTTCGGGGGCCGTTCTCCTCGTCGGCAGCGTTGGCGATTGGATCGCCGCAAGCAGCGGCGATGTCTCGTTGCTGATCGCGTCACGGCTGTTTGCAGGCGTCGGGATGTTCGTTCTGTGGGTCGTCAGCATCGATATCGCCGCGAGCACGGTCCCGTCCGACCGGCGGGCGACGGCCACGTCGGTGATCATCTCGGGATATCCCGCGGGATACGCGATCGGACAGTTCGGTGCGCCACGCCTCGCCGAGGTCATCGGCTGGCCGGGTGTGTTTCCGGTCTTTGGCGGTGCGGTGTTACTGTTGTCCCTCGTGCTCTACGCCGCGGTCGGCCGCGTCCCACGGTTCGAAACGGCCACCGATCCGATCTCGCTGGGTGGCCTCAGGCGGGTGTTGCGAAACCGGGACGTGTGGATGGTCGTCGTCGTCACGATACTCGGATACTCACTGTACATGGTGTTCAACTCGTGGATGCCGACGTACATCGCCGGGCGGTTCGACGTCTCGTTGGCGGCAAGCGGCACGTTCGTCGCGTTGTTTCCCGCGGTCGGGGTTCTCGCCCGACCCGCGGGTGGATGGCTTTCTGATACGGTCTTCGCACAGCGGCGACGCCCGATCTTTGCTGCCTCGTTCGCCGGTGCAACCGCACTGGCAATCGCCATGTTCTTGAGCACGACCGTCGCGGTTCTGGTCACGATGCTCGTCCTCGCAGGGGTCTTTGTTCAACTCCAGATCGGTCTCATGTACCGGTCAGCACAGGAGTTCGTCGAGCCCAGCGCCGCCGGAACGGCCGTGTCGCTCGCCAGCGTGGCTGGGTGGCTGGGCTCGTTCGTCGCGCCCGTTCTGGCCGGGGAGTTGGTCGCCACCGCGGGAACCGACGCCATGCTGTTCGTGCTCGCGGTCGGTCTCGGTGTGATGGGGGGGGTCACCGTCTGGCAGATGGCGGAGTCGGGCGGGGCCGCGGCGCCTGCCTGACGGCGGCCAGTATCGGCACGGCCGGTCGACCGACAGCCGAGGATTCCGATAAAGCCGGGGATCGGTTACATCCGACTACCCGGGTGACCGGATCGGCACACGACCCACGGGACAACGGTAACGCTTAGGCGCGGGGACGACCACCGATGAGTCATGAGTGACACCGACGCGAACACCCTCGTCGACCGGGTCCGCGACGGCGACATCCGGCTCCACGAACTCGAAGACCACGCCGACGCCGACACGGCGGCGACCGCCCGGCGGCGTCTGGTCGCGTCCGAAACCGGCGTCGATCTGGATGTGATCGGCTCATACGGCTTCCCCGCCGACCGCGCCGACGCCAACATCGAGAACATGATCGGGACGGCACAGGTGCCGATGGGCGTCGTCGGACCGGTGACCGTCCACGGCGGCGCGGTCGACGGCGAGCGGTATCTCCCGATGGCGACGACCGAGGGTGCGCTCGTGGCGAGTGTCAACCGCGGGTGTTCCGTGATCGACGCCGCCGGCGGTGCGACCGCCCGTGTCACGAAATCGGGGATGACGCGTGCGCCCGTCTTCCGGGTCACGGACGTGGCCGAGGCCGAGGCCCTCGCCGGGTGGGTCCGGGACAACGAGGACCGCCTCCGCGAGGCCGCCGAGGCGACGACGAACCACGGCAAACTCGACGACGTGACGGCTTACGTCGTCGGCGACTCCGTTTTTATCCGGTTCCGGTTCGATACGAAGGACGCGATGGGGATGAATATGGTCACCATCGCGACCCGGGCGGCCGCGGAGGTGGTCGAAACGGAGACGCCGGCGGCGCTGGTCGCTCTCTCGGGCAACCTGTGCTCGGACAAAAAGCCCGCGGCGATCAACGCCGTCGAGGGGCGGGGGCGGAGCGTCACGGCCGACGTGTCGATCCCCCGTGAGGTGGTCGAGGAGCATCTCCACACGACGCCGGAGGCGGTCGCGGAGGTGAATACGCGAAAGAATCTGGTGGGCAGCGCCAAGGCGGGGAGTTTGGGGTTCAACGCCCACGTTGCGAACGTCGTCGCGGCGACCTTTCTCGCCACGGGACAGGACGCGGCACAGGTCGTCGAAGGGTCCAACGCTATCACGACGGCCGAGACGCGCGGCGGTGATCTGTACGTCAGCGTCTCGCTCGCGAGTCTGGAGGTCGGGACGGTCGGCGGCGGAACAAAGCTCCCCACACAGGCCGAAGCGATCGACCTCCTCGGCGTTGCCGGCGGCGGCGACCCGCCGGGGTCGAACGCCGACGCGCTCGCGGAGTGTGTGGCGGCCGGCGCGCTGGCAGGCGAACTCTCCCTGCTCGCGGCGCTTGGCTCCCGTCACCTCTCCTCCGCCCACGAGTCGCTCGGACGGTAGTCACAGGAGCCGGTAGGTGCCGTCGTTCTCGGTGGCCTCGCCACGACGGACGAGGCGGTCGAGAAGGTCGGCGGCGGCGTCGGCAGGCACGCCCCGATCTGTCGCGTACGCCACCACAGCCGCCTCGTCGGGGTCGTCGAGGGTTCGGATGGCCTCGCGGACGATGTCCGGCCGGCTACCACCGCCCGAGCGAGTCCCCGATCCTCGCGACGTGCGCTTCCCTGCCTCGGCGACGGCATCGGCGTCAACACCGGCCGCGTCCAGATACTCCCGGTCGTCGACAACCGGATCGTCGACCGCTCGCTCGGACGCCGCCACGGAGGGCGTCGACTCGAAGGCGTCGGTCGCACCGGCACGTTCGGCGAGCATCGCGGCGCGCGCCTCGCGGGCGGCCTCACGATCCACAGCGGTAAACAACCGCTTGAGCCGCGCCGTCCGGTGTCGGGTCCCACAGGTCGGACAGGTCGCCGTGTCCGCCGCATCCGGGTCAGAAACTAGCCACAACCCCCCACAGTCGGTGCAGCCGACCACCGCGTACATGATGGTGGATTGTACACGCCCGGTAATGAACCCGTGGTCGGCGGCGGCCGGTACGGCTACAAGATGCCTCGGTGAACGGGGTCGGGACGCGCGACCGGCCGGTCGAGGTAAAGCTCGAAGTTGCGAGTTGGATATTCAGACAACGTTGATGTCGCCACGATAAACAGCCTTAATGACAATATATTCGACTGTATATCGGATGATTGTTCACCTATTTTTGTTTTTGCGAGTGTTTGTAAACGAACACATTTATGTATAACCCGCTCGTCGGCCGAATCGAATATGGACCAACATCCACTATTTGACGCAAAAAATTGACGTAGAGTCCGATAATTCCCATATCAGTAAACGTTTTTCAACCTGCGAGGTGGACCCATGAGCCTCGTCCGGATGACCAAATACCGGACGTTAGTGTTGGCGACCATAGGATTCAATTTCTCGTTTCTGATCTGGTTTTCCTTTGCGCCTTTTACAGGGCCGATGGCCGAAGAGTTCGGCCTCCAACTGGCCGAAATCGGGGTGTTGGCGAGTGCCGCCATCTGGTTGGCGCCGTTCGGCCGCATTCTGACCGGGTGGCTCTCGGATAAGTTCGGCGCGCCGGCGGTGTTCGCCATCGTACTCGCGTACGTCGGGGTGTTCTCGATGGCGTCGGCGTTCGCCCAGAGCTACACCGTCTTCTTTATCGAACGGCTGATCGTCGCCACCGCCGGCATCACGTTCGTTATCGGGATCCAACACGTCTCGGAGTGGTTCGAGGAGGACGAACTGGGGACCGCGGAAGGAATCTACGCCGGAATCGGAAACGCCGGGGCCGCCGGCGGGGCACTCATTCTGCCCCGGGTCTTTCCCACGGGGTGGAACGGTCCGTTGTTCTCGACGAACTGGCGGGCGGCGTTCTTCTACACCGGCGTCGTGTCCATCGGCCTCGCGATAGTGTACTACGCCCTCGGTGAAGCCGCCAAAACCGAGGACAAACGGCAGGCGACAAAGGAAAGCGCTAGCTTCAAGGGCTGGTTCCACACCGCGACCCGGTACGGAACGATCGTTCTTGCGCTTGCGTACGTGATGACCTTCGGACTCGAACTGTCGATGAACGGGTGGCTCGCAACCTACTACCGCGAGGGATTCAACACGGAGAGCCTTGTTCTCGCCAGCACCTTCGCGGCGACGTTTTCGGTCGCGGCCGGACTGTTGCGCCCCATCGGCGGCTACGTCAGCGACGTGTTGGCCCGCAACGAACGGAACATCCTCCCGATCTTCACCGGTCGCTACCGCGAGCAGTGGACGTTTGTCTCGCTGTGTTTCGTGGTTCTGACGATGTTCGGGATGACACTCGCCGGACTCTCGGGACGGGTGCTGGTGGCCGTCGCGGCCGGCTTTCTCGTCGGGATGGGCTGTGCGTTCTCCGAGGGTGCGATCTTCGCACAGGTGCCTGCGATGTTCCCGGACAGTTCCGGGTCGGTCGCGGGTGTCGTCGGTGGCGTCGGCACCGTGGGCGGCATCATCTATCCGCTCGTGTACGCCGCGCCGTTTCTCGCGAACCTCCACCTGGGCTACTCCATCGTCGCGATGTCGATGATACCGATCGTGTTGTTGGCCGCGTGGGTGTTCCAACCCAGGATTGCACGCGTCGCAAACGAGGCGGGGATCGTCGGTTCCTCACCGGCGCCCGGGGCGGTCGCCAGCGACGACGACTGACACCGGCGCGTTCGGGGCGCAATCCACATTTCCGTCGGCGCCGTATCGACGGGCATGACCGTCGTTGCACTCCTGAGCGTCGCACCGGTGCGGTCGGGAAGCATGGCCGAGGACGTCGCGGATGCGGTCGCGGCGCTCGACTCTTTTGACGTGGAGTACGAGACAAACCCCATGGGGACGGTGATCGAGGCCGACGACGTGGGGACGTTGTTCGACGCCTGTGAGGCCGCCCACCGGGCGGTCGACGGCGACCGCGTGAGTACGGTGCTGAAAATCGACGACAAGCGGGCGAGCGACACGTCCGCGCGGTCGAAAGTCGAGAACGTCGAGGCGGCACTGGGACGGCCGGCGCGGGGGTCACGCGACGGGACGTGACGGGGCGACGGCCTTACGGGTGTTGTGGCGGCCGTTCGCGCTCGAAGACGGGTGTCACCGACTCCGACGCCGGCGAGACGAGACGGACCGCACACTGTTTCAGATTCGGTTCGTCGGACCGGGGGTCGGTTGCCGGATGCGTGAGTTCGTTTGTCGCGGGGTGGTGGATCGGGAGCCACACCATCCCCGTAGGGATGGCGTCGTCCGGCGTGAGTCGGGCAACGGCCCGCCCGCGGCGCGACTCGACCGTGGCGTGGAGTTCGTCGGCCTCGTTGGGTTCGACGGCGTCGTCGTGGTCGGCAAGCGTGTCGGGGTGGACCCGACCCACGAGCGGTCCCGGGTCGTCGGGGGAGTCACGCGAGCGAACGCCGGTGTTGTACCCGTCGGCCTCGCGGGCCGTCGTCAGCGTCAGCGGGTAGGACTCGTCGGGGGGTTCGGGGAGCGCCCGTCCCTTTCGGGCCGTGAACCGTGCCCGGCCCGAGGGGGTGGGAAACGACCAGTCGTCGCCGTCGTCGGTGTACCGGTATCCGGCGCTCGTCTCGGCGTCGGGCGCGGGCCACCGAACCGCGAGTTCCTCGTCGAGTCGGTCGTGGCTGATGCCCGAGCAGTCGGCATCCGTGCCCGCGGTGAGCGCGGCGAACTCGTCGAACACGGCCGCGGGGTCGGTCGGTCCGTCGAAGAGGTCCTCGACAAGGACCCCGCCGAGCGAGCGGATGATGTCGAGATCGGTGCGGACGCCACGGGGGAGGTCGCTCGCGGGGCGGACCCGAGAGACGGTTCGCTCCATGTTGATGGCGGTGCCGTCGGACTCGCCCCACGTCGCCGCCGGGAGAACCACGTCGGCGTGTTCGACCGTCTCGGTCCGGAAGGCGTCCTGCACGACGAGAAAGGCATCGGCGAGACGGTCGGCTACCGCCGTGGCGTCGGGCATCCCGGCGACGGGGTTGGTGGCGACGGCGTACACCGCCTCGACGGGGCCGGAGTCGATGGCGTCGACGACCCCGACCGGTCCCGGCCCGGTGTCGTCCGGGAGGCGGTCGACGGGCACCTCCCACGCGTCGGCGACGACGGCACGCTCCGCTGGGTCGTCGAAGTCGCGGTGGCCCGGCCACGTCCCTTTCGAGGAACAGACGCGGGTTCCCATCGAGTTCGCCTGCCCGGTGAGTGAGAAGGGACCGCTCCCTGGCCCCAGGTTTCCGGTGGCGAGACAGCAATCGATCAGCGCACCGGCGGTGTCGGCCCCCTGAACGCTCTGGTTGATACCCATCCCCCAGTAGATCAGCGTGTCGTCGTCGAGGATTGCCGCGATTCGCTCGACATCGTTCATCGCGACGCCAGCCCGGTCGGCGGCCACAGCGGGGTCGGGGAGCGAGGCACACAGGTCGTCGAAACCGGTCGTCGCCTCGGCGACGAACGCCTCGTCGACACGGCCCGTCTCGACGACGTGGGCGAGAACCGCGCGGGCGAGGGTGAGGTCGCCGCCAGGGTCGACAGCGACGTGGTGGTCGGCGGCCTCGGCCGTCTCCGTCCGCACCGGATCAACGACGATCAGGTCGCCGTCGGCCGCGCTGTCGGTGATCCACCGCCACATCACGGGGTGGGCGACCGACGGGTTCGCCCCCCAGACGACGTGACCCGTCGCCTCGGGGATATCCTCGTAGGTCGGCGGCGGCGCGTCGCTCCCGAAGGCGTCGTAGTAGGCGGTCACCGCACTCGCCATACACAGGGTCGTGTTGGCGTCGTAGTATCGGGTGCCGATCCCGCCGCGGGCGAGTTTTCCCAGCGCGTAGGCGGCCTCGTTGGTCTGTTGGCCACTCCCCAACACCGCCACCCCGCCGGGGTCGTCGGCCATCGCGGCCGCAAGCCCGCGGCGTGCTTCGAACAGCGCCGTGTCCCACGTGGTCTTCATCAACTCGCCGTCCCGTCGGACGAGCGGGCGGGTGAGCCACTCGCCGTCCGGGTCGGCCGTCTCGCTGACGCCGCGGGAACACGCCATCCCGTGGTTGACCGGGTGGTTCGCGTTTCCTCGGACCGTGTCGATGCCGTACCCGATGTCGACGCCGCGCTGGATCAGTCCACAGCCGACGGCACACCGCATACACGTCGTCGGAACGGGGTCGGTCACGACTCCCACCACCGACCGGCCGCGGGTATCGATACTACCATCGGGACACCGTCACCGGAGTTTTGTTCCGTTTTGTTCAGAATCATGGCGTAACATACTCGAATTGAACTTTGAATTCGGATACCACTGGTCCCCATGCGGTCAAAAAGGTTGCGTAGTCGTTCGTTCGTAAAATGTCGTGTGTGGTGGCGATGCAACACCTTAATCACGACCATATTGTTTCGTCTGGCGGATTCGAGAGCCGAAACCGACCGTCCGTACACCACCTCGGGCAGGCTCCGGCGTCGGGCCGGCACCGACAACCCATTTAACCGAAAGCAACCAACTCGCCCGCATGGAGAGTCTCAACCGGATGGCCGTCGAACTCGTCGACGAGGCGATCGACTTCGCCGGCGAACTCAACGTCGATGTGCTGGAGCTCGAATCGGGCGCGACGGTGCTCGATTTCGGCGTCGAGGCGGCCGGGGGTATCGAGGCAGGGCTGTTGCTGGCGGAGATCCAAACGGCAGGACTGGCGACGATCCAGACCCGCATGGACGAGGTGGCCGGAACCCCCTTTCCCCACGTCGAACTGACGACCGACAAGCCGGCGCTCGCCCTGCTCTGCTCGCAGAAGGCAGGGTGGGAACTCGTTGCCGACGGGGTCGATGGTCTCGGCTCCGGGCCCGCTCGAGCGCTCGTCGGTGAGGAAGCCGAGTTCGAGGCCGTTGGGTACTACGACGAGTTCGATCTTACCGTACTGGCCGTCGAGGCGGCGACGCTGCCGGGCGACGACGCCGCCGAACAGGTTGCAGACCGAGCGGGGGTCGCACCGAGCGGCGTGTTCATGCCGGCACACGCCACGGGGTCGATGTCCGGGAGCGTCAGCGCCGCCGCGCGCGCACCCGAACTCGCGTTGTTCAGGCTGTTCGAGCTCGGCTACGATCCCACCGACGTGGTGTCGGCGGCGGGGAGCGCCCCGGTCGCACCCGTGAGCCACGACGAAGGGGTGGCGATGGGCCGGACGAACGACTCGTTGGCGTACGGCGGGCAGGTGTATCTCCAGGTGCGCGAGGATTTCGATCGGTTCGACGAGGTGCCCTCCACCGCGGCCGCCGAGTACGATACGCCCTTCGAACAGGTGTTCGAGAACGCCGGCTGGGACTTCTATGAGGTGCCCGAGTCGGTGTTTGCCCCCGCGCAGGTGACCGTCGACGTCATCGACGGTCCGACGTACGCGCTGGGCGGGACGAACCACGACCTGCTGGCCGAGTCCTTTGGGCTGTGAAATTCAAACCCGTCCCCGTCCCGCCCGATGGGTTCGAGACCGTCGAACGCGCTCGGCGGGCGGTGCCGTTGGTCCCCGATTCGGAGGCGGACTGCTGTGCCCGCCTCGTCGGCTGCCTCGACCTCCCGAGCCGCGACGCGGCGCGAACGTGGCTCACCTTTCTTCGGGCGCTCGAACTCGCCGCGAAAACCGCCTCCGGGTATCGCCGAACCGACCGAGAGCCGACGGTCGACGGCTGTCGCGAGGCACTCCTAGCCCACGTGTTCGCCGCCGACACGCTCTCGGACACGCTCCGGACCGCGGAAACCCCCCTGACCGTCGACGAGACGTTCGCGGCCGTCCGCACGCGGGTGCCCACATGGGAGCGCCACAGGAACCGCTCGTGGACGGAGGTGTGGCGCGAGCGTGTGGCACACCTCTTGGGGTGGCTGACGTTGCTCGGTGGCGCCGAGCGTGTGGACGACGACCCGGCGGCGTACGTCGCTCGGTGACGAGGCAGGTCCGTCCCGAACCGGGTCGGACGGGAGCGATTCGCCCCGGTCCGGTCCGATCCGATCCGGACCCGTTAACTCACCCCGACGATTACACCCGCCGATGACCGACGACTACGGTGGTGTCTTCGGGGCCTTTCCCTACGCGTTTCGGGCGACCGACTCGCGGCTCTGCCGGTCGTACGTGCTGGTGGGTGGACTGTTGACCGCCGCGGCGAGCGTCCTTTTCATCGCCGCGGTGATCGGCATCATTGCGGGGACGACGGGTGGCCGTGGCGGGAGTCTGACGCTCTCGCGTTCCTTTTTCGCCGTCGTCGGCCTGTTCGTCGTCGTCCCGTTGATCGCACCCGTTCTGTTCGTGGCGCGTCGGCATCGGCGCAACGACCCCGTACACGACCGGTACGACGCCGTTCTCTCGACGGCTGGCTACCTGTTCATCGTCGCACTGTACACCGGCCTCGTTATCTCCGTTCCGCCGGATCAACAGACGACACCGACGGGGATGGTGGCCCCGGTCGTCTCGGTGTTGTACGCCCTCCCGCAGGTGGCGGGGCTCGTGCCGCCGCTCATCGCAGCGGCGTTGCTCCCGCTCTGTCACCGCGTTGCCGGGTGACCGCGTGACGAAACGCCGAAACCGCTCGGCTACCTACACCATCCCATGACCGACGCGAAGACGGGAACGTTTCTCGTGACGGCCGGGGACGACGGCACGGCCGTTCTCAGGGACGTCGCGGACGGACAGGTTCACACGCTCGCGGAGAACCCCGGATTCGAAGCCGGCGAGGCCGTCGAGGCGACGGTCGAACCGGAGCCCCCGCTGGAGGTTGCGTGGCGGGTCGTCGACGTGACCGAGCGGTGGGTGATCAGCATCGAGGAGAGCGCCGAATCGCCGACGACGCTCGAACACGACATGGCGGCCGATCAAGACGTGGGCGAACTCACAACGCGGGACCGCGCCGGAACGGGGGAGATGCACGTTCTCACCGTCTCGGAAGAAGGGACCGAGGCCGCCGTCGCGGACGTTCTCGAAGACGAGGCAGGCCTCCGCTCCCGGGCGGCCCGTCTCGGCGTCGGACGCGTCGTTGTCCGCTCGGCCCCCAGCGTCGTGAGCGTCCGGTATCTGCCCTGAGCACAGCGGGCCGGGGTGTGTCCGGGGGTTTCGCTCGCTGGCGGACATACAAAGGCTTAGTAGGCATGGGGATGGACCGGCGGACATGGTAGCGTTCGAAGTACCGGAGGTCGACTACACCCGGTACACGAATCGCCAGCTTGCGGCCGTACCGCTCGGCGTTCTCGCCGTTGCCCTCCTGATCATCGGCGGCTGGTACGTCGCGACCGGCGCACCGGTCGATCCGGGACTCGATTTCACCGGTGGCGCGGAGGTCCGGGTCGCTGTCGACGGATCGGAGAGTGAGGCGCGCGAACAGATCCAACAGACGTTCGATCCGGCCCCTGAGACGGTCCGGAGTGTGCCCTCCGACAACACCTACATCCTGACGTTCCAAACCGACGAGACGGGGGTGTCGGAGTTGGAGACGCAGGCGCGTGACGCCGGGCTCGCGGTGGAGTCGAGCTACACCGTCTCGGCCGCCTTCGGTTCCCGGACACAGCGCCTCGCTTTCTTCGGTGTCACCTTCGCCTTTCTCGGGATGAGCGCGCTCGTCTTTCTTATGTTCCGGACGTTCGTCCCCTCCATCGCGGTCGTTATCTCGGCGTTCTCCGATATCGTCATTCCGGTGGCGCTGATGAACGTTCTCGGCATCGACCTCACGCTGGGGACCGTGGCCGCGCTCCTGATGATCATCGGGTACAGCGTCGACTCCGACATTCTACTCAACAACCACATTCTCAGACGGTCGGGGGACTTCTACGAGTCTACCCACCGCGCGATGCGGACCGGCGTCACGATGACGCTTACGTCGTTGTCGGCGATGATCGTCATGACGGTCGTAGCGACGTTGTTCGGCATCCAACTGCTCGCCGCGATCGGAACGGTTCTCGCGTTCGGTCTCGCGACCGACCTCATGAACACCTACATGCTCAACCTCAGCCTGTTACGCTGGTACAAGTACGAAGGGGTGGCGAACTGATGGGAGCGGTCCGTGACAACTGGCGGATCGTGCTGTTGATAATCGTTCTCGGTGGAAGCCTCTTCGCGTTGTTCTCGCCGACCGTGGGCGACTCCGGTGCCGACGCACCGGGATTGGAGAGCAGCGGAACGACCAACCTCCAGTACGGACTCCAGCTTTCGGGCGGGACGCGGATTCGCGCGCCGCTGATCGGCGTCACCGCCGAGGAGGTCGAGTTGGGCGGAACCAACGCCCCGCAGGTCGAACGTGACGTGGCGAACGAGCTGGCGGGTGTGAGCGTCGCGGACGTAATCGTCCGGCCGACGAGCGAAACCGAGGGAACGGTCGAGGTGACCGCCGACGGCGTCTCGCCGGATGACCTCGGCACCGGCTTGGACGCCGCCGGGTACTCGTACGGCCAAACGCGGGACGGTGTCACGGAGGAGACCCGGACTCAGACGGTCGAAATCCTCTCGAACAAGATCAACGAGGCCGGGCTCTCCGGCGGGACCGTCCAACAGATCACGACCCCGACGGGGGAGAACTTCATCCTCGTCGAGGTGCCCGACGCGAACCGACAGCGTGTCGTGGAACTCGTGAATCAGCGTGGGACCGTCCGTGTCGACGCGTACTACCCCACCCAAAACGAGAGCTACGAGCAGACAACGGCGCTCGAACGCGATGACTTCCAGAGTATCGGCACCGCACGGCAGGGCGGCGAAGGACAGTTGCCGAACGTCCCGGTCACGATTCGTGACGACGCCGCCCCCAACTTCCAACAACGGATGATGGATACGGGTGTCGCGTCCGAGGGCGGGTCGCGGTGCAGCTACGAGCGGGACCCCCAGAGCACCGGTCCCTGCCTGTTGCTCGTCGTCGACGGTCAAGTGGTCAACTCCTTCGGCATGAGTCCGGGTCTGGCGGGCGACATGCGGAGCGGCGACTGGGCAACCAACCCGCAGTTCATTCTCCAGACCCAGAACTTCAGCGGGGCCCGAGAGGTAGCGATCAACCTGCGTGCCGGCGCGCTCCCGGCCCGCCTCGATATCGGCCCCGATGGGGAGGGAACCTCCTCGTTTATCGCGCCGAGTCAGGGGCAACAGTTCCGCACCGACTCCCTGTTGACGGGGATCATCGCCGTGTTCGCCGTCGCCGGCGTGGTCTTTCTCCGGTACGGTGAAATCGAGGTGGCGCTACCGATGATCGTCACCGCGCTCTCGGAGGTGGTGGTGCTGCTCGGCTTCGCGGCGGGCATCGGTTACCCCCTCGATCTCTCCGTTATCGCCGGGTTCATCGCCGTTATCGGGACGGGGGTGGACGACCTCATTATCATCGCCGACGAGGTGATGGCACAGGGCGACGTCAACAGTCGCCGCGTCTTCCAGTCACGGTTCCGGAAGGCGTTCTGGGTCATCGGCGTCGCCGCCGCCACCACCATCATCGCGATGAGCCCGCTGGCGGTCCTTTCGCTGGGTGATCTCCAGGGCTTCGCCATCTTCACAATCCTTGGCGTCATCGTGGGCGTCCTGCTCACACGGCCGGCGTACGGTGACATCCTGCGAGCGCTGCTCACCCGGTAGAGGGCCTCGCCGGCCGGGGGCTAAAACTCCGACAACGACGACTGCTCGGCGGCGGCGAGCACGTCGTCACAGGTCGCCCACGAGCGCCGGGCACAGGGCGGCAGTTCCCCGTTGTCGCGGACGTATTCGGCCAGAAAGGTACGGGTCCGCTCGTCGCTCGGGTAGCCACTCCCAACCTCGCCGTACCGCTCGGCGAGCGCCTCGACTCGTGTGTCGCGTTCGACCTTGGCGACCACGCTCGCGGCGGCGACGTGGGGGTAGCGCTCGTCGGCGCGGTGTTCGGCCCGCACCGTCACCGTGGCGCCGATTGCCTCGCGGACCCGTCGACCGAACCGGTCGGCGTCGACATCGCCCGCATCGACGGTCACCGCGTCGTCGTCGACGGCGACGGCTCGTATCGCCTCGGCCTGTGCCGCGACGGTCATCCCGTTCATGTCGGTCTCGGGGGCGTCGATCCGGGCCGGTTCGACCGTCGCGACGCCGATATCGACGGCCGGGTCGTCACGGAGGCGGTCGGCCATATCGGCCCGGCGGGCGGGCGAGAGGCGTTTCGAGTCGTCGATCCCATCCGGGAGCGTCACACCCGGCACACGCACACGCACCGCGGCCGCGACCATCGGGCCAAGCACCGGTCCCTTCCCCGCCTCGTCGGCTCCGATGTCCATACCCGCAGGTGGCGGAACCGGGGAACAAAACGGTTCGGGTGACCGGCGGTCGTCTCGCCATCGTCGTCGGCCGCGTCGGAACCTCCAGACGGGTCTGAAAAACGACCTCGTGTCCCGGAGTCCGTGGGCGGCGACGTACACCGTCTTGCCGGCCCGGAACCGCCCGGCGAACCGATGACCGCGGCGCGTCGGGGGTGGCTCGGTTATCTCCGTCTCCGTGTCGGGGTTCGTGTGGCGGGGAGACACCTGATTCTTCGAGGTCGTTCCGGACGCGTTCATCGAGGTCTGCTCTGTCCGTGACACCGGCGGGAAGCCGGCCGGACCGAGGCGTCTCCCGGCTGACGCGTCGAACGCGTCGAACGCGTCGAACGCGTCGGACACACCGGACACATCGGACACGCCGAGTTTAACAGTCACAGCCGGCAAAGGCCGTTATGTTCGAGGACCGCCCGGACCGCGACGAGGTCGTTCTCGTCGGCCGGTCGAATGTCGGCAAGTCGACGTTGATGCGGGAGTTGACCGGCCACCAGGTGTCGACGGGGCGCAAACCCGGCGTCACCCGCCAGCCGAACCACTTCGACTGGGCTCCTGAGAGTTTCATGTTCACCGACCTCCCCGGCTTCGGGTTTATGTCCGGCGTCCCGGAGGAGCAACGCGAACGGATCAAGACCGACGTGGTTCGTTATATCGAGGCCAACGCCGCCGACATCCTCGCGGGCGTTCTCGTCGTCGACGGAAAGAGCGTGGTCGACATCATCGACCGCCACAGCGGCGAGGGCGAGGTCCCTCACGACGTGGAACTGTTTCACTTCCTGCGTGATGTCGGGGTGAAGACGGTCGTCGCCGTCAACAAGATGGACAAGGTCGACGACCGGGACGAGCGACTGGACGATCTCTGTGACCGGTTGGGACTGCTCCCACCGTGGCAGCAGTGGCAGGGGACGGTCGCGCCAATCAGCGCGAAACGCGGCGACATCGACGCGCTCACCGACACACTGGAGACCCACTTTCACGACCGGAAGCGCGACGACCTGCTCAAGTTCCTGTGACGGTCAGGCCGACAGCCCGAGGCGGTCGTCACCCATCCGCCGGCCCTGTGTGACGAGGCGGTCGCCGTAGGCGCGTCGGCGGCCACACCACGACGACAGCGCGTCGCCCAGTGACCCGTGGTCGTCGAGTGCGGCCGACAGTTCGGCCGCGTCGCCGGCCGCCTTCGAGGTACCGGCGGCCGTGTGGGGGCGCGCGACAAAGGCCGCGTCGCCGAGAAGGCAGACGCGGTCGACGGTCATCGCGGGGACGGTCAGATCGTAGATCGCTTGGACGAACGGCTCCGTCGTCGCCGCGACCGGATCCGCGAAGGCAGGCGGGAGGCTGTCCACCGCGCGCTCACGCTGTCGGCGTTCGACCGGGGATCGGAGTTCCCCCGGTGGGACGCCGAAGCTCCCCTCGTCGCCCGTCGCGTCGGTGAAGATGGCGTCGCGGTCCCGGCCGGTGAGGGTGTCGTACCAGACCCAGTTGAGTCGGCGCTCGCCGGCACTCGTCCCGCCGTCAGCGCCCGGGATGAAGTAGGCGAGAATCAGGGTCTTGGAACCCTGATAGAAGGTAAATCGGCCATCGAACGCCGAAACAACGCTTGCCGGGAGGTCGGTTTCGGGGACGAGGCCACGCCAGGCGACGTAGTCCGCGAACTCGGGGGTGACGTCGGGAAACAGTCGGCGACGTGTCGCGGAGCGACCACCCTCGGCGGCGACGACCAGATCCGCGTCGACCGTCGTCCCGTCGTCGAGCGTCGCCCGTCCCGTCGCGGGGGTGACGGTGTCGACTCGCCGGCCAGCGTGATACCGGTCGTCGGGGAAGGCATCGCGCAGTCGGCGGTAGAGAGCGTCCCACGAGGTGAACACCATCGAGTCCGGCGTCGCGGTCCGGACGTCGCCGTCCGCGGTGAGAAGGCGGCGCTCGCCGGCCGTCGTCGTAAGGTCGTCGGGGTCGGCGATGCCGTGTCGCGACAGGAACCGACGGATCGACTCCTGAGCGACGATTCCGCCGCCACGGCTTCCGAGCGCGGCCGAGGACCGCTCGAAGACGGTCACGTCGTGGCCCGTACGGTCGAGTGCGATCCCGGTGAACAGACCGCCCATCGACCCACCGGAGACCGTGATGTCGAGCGAGTCGGTGGACTGGGTGGAGCGATCCAATGGCATGGAGAGAGGTCGGAACCGAGCGGTGGAAAGGCCTGCGCTCCCGGCGACGCCCCGGCCACGAACCGACGGATCGTCTCCCGGAGAACGGTCGCCACACACTCGTAGTACTCGTTGGTGTCGTCTTCGGGGGCGTCGCGACTCACCGCCGGCGGGAACACCGCATCGACCGAGTCGTGGATGCCAAGCGTCGAAGCGTCGGGGCGTAGACGTGGTCGCGTGCCGAAGGCGGCAGAAGCGTGTCTTCAAGCGGTGGTGGCTCAGTGTGGATGGTTCATCACACGGGGCTGAGTGGGGGTAACCGTCATCATCGCCACCGGATCGTTCTACCGCTCCCGATGATAAAAGTCGCTCGTCACGGCGCGGCACGCATCGTGGCCGTCCGGTCTGGCGTTCGGGGACGAAAGGGAGTGACACGCGGTTCGACCCTGATGGATTCCGTTTTACTGTCGACAAACCCCAGTTAAAACGGTTCAAACGCACGAAATCGGGATTCACGGCGATGCGGGTTCAATACCCCTCGGAGCCGGGAGGGAAACGCAACGATGACACGAACGAAACTGATCGCAGTCGCGTTCGCGGCGCTGTTTGTGACCGTCGGGACGGTCGCCGCGGCTCCCGGAAACGCGCCCGTCGATGTCGGTGTGGACGACCGAGCGGCACAGGCCGACGACACCGCGGCAAACGAGTCCGCGAGTGACGCAGACGACGCGACCGATGTCGAGGTGAACGGCGGCGGCCCGCCCGCGGACCTGCCCGCGGGGGTACCCGATCACGTCTCGGAGATCCACAGCCGGATCGGCGAGTTCCTGAACGGCGGCCTCGACGGCTCGCTCGGTGGCGCCGTGAGCGACGCGACCGGCGGTGACGGGGAGGCGGCCGGCAACGATGGTGACGGCGCGGCCGACGCCTGAACTTCCGTGCCGCCGCTCCATCCCCTCGGCGTCGAGGACCGACTGCTCACTCTCGCGGTGAGCCTCCTCGTCGGCGGCGTCGCCATCCATGCGGGGGCACGCGTCGTCTCCGACGCTCGGGGGTACGGCCACGCCGTTCTGACCGCCTTGGTCGGGGCGGTCGTCTGGGCACTGCTCGAACCGGTCCCGCTGATCGGCGGCCTTCTCGCGACCGTCGCGTGGGTCGGCGTCGTCAGGTGGCGGTACCGCGGCGGCTGGCTCCGTTCGATCGGAGTCGGCATCGCCGCGTGGGTCGTCGCCGTCGTCGTTCTCGCGACGCTTGAGTTCCTCGGCGTCAACGGGGTGTCCGGACTGGGCGTCCCGGGGGCGTAACCTCCCCGCAAGCGCTTCGGCCCTATCTTCGGTCCGTTTACGCTCTACTCGCGTTCCGCCCACCGCGCGTTCTCGCGGTGTTGCGCGGCCACCGCCCGCACGTCGTCGCCGTCGAGAACGCCACGCTCGGTGACGACGCCGGCCACGAGGTCGGCGGGCGTGTGGTCGAAGACGGGCGTTACGACCCGCACCGGCGCGTCGCCGTCGTAGAGGTCGGTCGGGTCGGCCGTCTCGGTGTGAACGCGTTCGTCCGGCCGGATCTTGGCGGCCGCGGCGACGACCCACAACGGCACGTTCTCGCGGGCCGCCGCGAGCGCAACCCCCCGAGTACCGACCTTGCTGACGACGCTTCCGTCCGCGAGCACCGCGTCCGCGCCAACGAGAGCGGCGTCGGCGTCGGCGTCGATCCGGGTGGAGACGGCATCCCACCGACCGGCCCCGCCGTGGCGACGGAGCAGAACGGCCGTTCGGTGTCTGAGAACGCAGGTGACAACACGGTGGACGGCGATTCTTCGGCCGCCATCGATACGACGCTTGCGCTCGGCGTCGGTGGGACAACGATTTGACGCCCCCCCGCCAACGGGGCGTATGGACGTTGCGATCATCGGCGACACGCACATTCCGGATCGGGCGACCGGGATTCCGGACTGGGTTCGCGAACGGGTCGAGGCGGCCGACCACACCATCCACACCGGCGACTTCGAGACGCCGGCGGCCGTCGACGAGGTCCGATCGCTCGCTGGCGAGGGGTTTACCGGCGTCCGGGGGAACGTCGACCCGGAGCGGGTCGACCTGCCGGCCGTGGCAACCGTCGAACTGGATGGCGTCGAGTTCGTCGTTACCCACGGCACCGGCGACCGGATCGGCTACGAGGACCGCGTCGTCGCCGCGGTGCGCGAGTGCGCCACCGACGCCGACACCGCCGTCGGCGTTGCAGGCCACACCCACGAGTGCACCGACGAGGTTCACGACGGCGTGCGACTGTTGAATCCCGGGTCCGCGACGGGCGCCGCGCCTGCGACCGAGACGACGATGTTGACGGCGACGGTACGCGACGGTGATCTCGACGTGACACACCACCGGATCGGCGGTCGGTAGCGTCACCACGACCGGGTGACGCGGGCCTTTTGGTCGCCCGCGCCGCAGGGGTGGTATGGACGTGTTCGCCGTGTCCGATCTCCCGGAGGTACGCCGGGGCGACTCGCTTGCGGCACTCGTCGAGAACCGGGTCGATCTCCGGCCTGACGACGTGGTCTGTGTCGCGAGCACTGTCGTCTCGAAGACCGAGGGCCAGGTCGCGGATCTGTCGTCGTTCGACCCGGGGAGCCGTGCCCGCGCGGTGGCCGACCGACTGGAACGCGCCACCGGCGACGACAAAGACCCCCGCTTCGCGCAGGCGGTCCTCAACGAGAGCACCGACCTCCTGATGGATGCGCCCTTTCTCCTGACGGAGACACGATTCGGCCATATCACGGTCAACGCGGGCATCGACCGCTCGAACGTTCCGGGAGGCGACCTGTTGTTGCTCCCGGAGCGACCGGGCGAGAGCGCAGAGCGGATCGAGTCCGGCGTCGCCGCCGACCGCGTGATCGTCACCGACACCTGCGGGCGGCCGTTCCGTCACGGACAACGTGGCGTCGCCCTCGGATGGGCCGGGTTGCCGGCCGCCCGCGACTGGCGCGGGGAGCGCGACCGGGAGGGACGCGAACTCGGCGTCACGGTGCAGGCGGTGGTCGACGAACTTGCGGCCGCCGCCAACCTCGTCGCCGGCGAGGGGGCCGGCGGGACGCCCGTCGTCGTCGTCCGGGGCTTCGAGTTCGGCGATCACGACGGGAGCGACGCCCTCTTTCGCGACGTGGAGGGTGACTTCGTCCGGCAGGCGCTCGATGGGTGGTCGTACGACATCGACGAGTGACCGTGCCGCCGTCGGTCGAGCGCCCGACCAATCTTTTTGTCGTCATCGCGCCTGCGGGGTTGCATGGAGTACACCACGCTCGGCGACACCGGGACGAAGGTGAGTCGCATCTGTCTGGGGTGTATGAGCTTCGGGTCGAGCGACTGGCGCGACTGGGTGCTCGACGAGGCCGAAAGCCGCCCGATCATCGAACGGGCGATAGAGTTGGGGATCAACTTCTTCGACACCGCCAACATGTACTCGACGGGCGACTCCGAACGCATTCTCGGGAACGTTCTCGCCGACTACGACCGCGATTGGCCGGTCGTCGCGACCAAGGTGTACAACCCGATGGACGAGGCCAATCCCAACGCCCGGGGGCTGTCGCGAAAGGCGATCGAACAGGAACTCCAACACAGCCTCGACCGACTGGGGATGGACACGATCGACCTCTACCAGATTCACCGCTGGGACGAGGACACGCCTATAGAGGAGACACTCCGTGCCCTCGATGACGCGGTGCGGCGCGGGCAGGTCCGGTATCTCGGCGCGAGTTCGATGTGGGCCTACCAGTTCGCCGACGCCCTCCACACCAGCGACCGACTGGGGTTGGCCCGTTTTGTCACCATGCAGAACCACCACAACCTCGTCTACCGCGAGGAGGAACGCGAAACCCTCCCGCTCTGTGAACGCGAGGGGATCGGCACGCTCCCGTGGTCGCCGCTCGCGCGTGGCTTTCTCACCCGGCCCCACGAGGCGTTTCTCGACACGACCCGCGGGGCATTCATGGACGACCACGATGGGATGTCCGACCGGGTCGCCAACTACCGCGCCGGTGGCGGCGACGAGATCAACGAACGCGTCGCGGAACTCGCCGAGGAGAACGGCGTCACGATGGCACAGATCGCGCTCGCGTGGCTCCTCCATCAGGAGGCGGTCGATGCCCCGGTCGTCGGCACGACGAGCGTCGACCACCTCGAGGACGCGGTAGCGGCCTTGGAGATCGACCTCTCCGAGAGCGATCAGGCGTACCTCGAAGCGCCGTACGAACCGGTTCCGGTCGACGGCCACGGGTAGCGTGAGGGCCCCGACGCCGGGATCGATACCGACGGCAGCGGTGTCGGCGACCGACGAACGGTTTTTTACCGTCGACGCCAATCGGTTGACGGATGACTTCGACGCGCTCCCTCACGACGACCGCTCCGCGTCCGTCGGTCGGACGCACACAGAGGTGCGACCGCTGATGTTCGGGATCGAACTCACCCCCGAACACCCGATCGACCGAACCGTCGACCTCGGTACGGCCGCCGAGGCCGCGGGCTACGACACCCTGTTTGTGTCCAGCCACTACAACAACCGCTCACCCTTTGCCGTTCTGTCGCGTCTCGCGGCCGCGACCGACGAGGTCCGTCTCGGGCCGGGCGTCGTCAACCCGCTCGAACGCCACCCGGTGACGTTGGCGAGCGAGGTTGCGACGGTCGCCGAAGCGAGCGACGGACGGGCTGTTTTCGGAATCGGCCCCGGCGATCCCTCGACGATGCGGAACCTCGGCCTCGGTGACGACCGGGGGCTTCGAGCCGTACTGGAGGCGTTCAAGATCGCCGACCGCCTCTGGGACGGCGAGCGTGTCACCCACGACGGCACGTTCGAGGCCGACGACGCTGGCCTCAACTTCGACGTGCCGGGACCGATCCCCACCTACGTCGGGGGCGAAGGGCCACACATGTGCAAGATGTCGGCCAAGCACGCCGACGGGATCCTGTTCAATGGCTCTCACCCCGACGACCTGCGGTGGGCGCGCGACCAGGTCGAGGACGGCATAGCCGACCGCCTCGACGGTCTCGGCGAGTTCGACCTCGCGGCGTACGCAAGCGTCAGCGTCGCCGACGACGCCGACGCCGCCCGCGAGGCCGCCCGCCCGCCGGTCGCCTTTATCGCCGCCGGCGCGGCCCCGCCGGTTCTTGCACGCCACGGACTCGACGCCGACCGAGCCGAGGCGGTCGGCGACGCTATCAGCGCCGGCGACTTCGAAACCGCGTTCGGTCTCGTGACGCCGGCGATGATCGACGCGTTCTGTATCACCGGGACGGTCGACGACGTCGCCGACCGGATGGCGGCGGTGCTGGACCACGTCGACAGCATCGTCGTCGGGTCGCCGATCGGGCCGGATCTCGACACGGCCATCGACCTCGCGGCGACGGCCCACGACCGCGCGAACGACCGCTAACCCGCGACGGCGTCGCGGAGGGCGTCGAGCAGTGCGCCAGCGACCAACAGGCCGAAAAAGCCGGCGGCGGCCGTGGTCAGAGCCGCTCCGGCGAGAAAGACAAGCAGTCCGATCGGATCCTGTGTGGCCACCTCGGTCGCGAAGATGACGACGAGGTCGACGACGCTCCGGAACAGTTCGACGACGAGTTGTGTGACCGTGGCCATGCCGGCAGAAGGCGTGGCGCTCACTTGGCGGTTCCGCTCGTCGCCACAGATAAGCGGGTCGCTACCGTGGTGGCGAGTGTGACGGAGAAACCGCTCGACGAGTTCGCCGAAACCGGTGGTGGCGACGGGGACAACGCAGAGACGGCCGCCACGCCGGGCGTCGCGACGATGCGGTGGACCGGCGAGGGAGAGCCCTGCGCCGACTGCGGCGAGAACGCTACGCGGCGGTGGCGCGACGGCGACGGCGGAACGTTCGTCTGTGCCGACTGCAAAGACTGGTAGTCAGCCCCGGCGGGGGTGCCGGTCGAATCCGCCGGCGAGGTGGGCCTCGTCGATGGCGAGGATCGTCGGCCGGCCATGTGGGCAGACAAACGGTCGCTCACACGCGCCGAGGCGGTCGACGAGGGCGGCGGCCTCGCCGTTGTCAAGGTCGTCGCCTGCCTTCAGCGACGGGTGGCAGGCCAGATCAGCGAGCAGGTCGTCTCGGCGGCCGGTGTCGTCGCCGTCACGAAGAACGGCGAGTGTCTCCCGGAGGGTTTCGGGGTCGGCGACCCGACCGAGGGGCGCGGGAATGGCCCGGACGCGGACGGTGCCGCCACCGAACGGGTCACAGTCGAAGCCGAGGCGGGCGAGGTCGGAGGCGTGGCTCTCGACGGCCGCGACCTCGGCGGGTGACAGCGAAAGCGTTGCCGGCGGGTCAAGCGTCGCCGACGGCACGCCCTCCGCCTCGACGGCCTCCCGCAGACGCTCGTAGTTGATCCGCTCGTGGGCGGCGTGTTGATCGATCACCAACAGGTCGTCGCCGGCATCACAGAGCAGGTAGAGGCCGCCGAACCGGCCGACGAACTCGGCGTTTGCGAGCGCCGACGTGTCGGCGTCGACGGGGGTGAGCGACGAATCGAGATCCATCGCTACCTCCGCCGACCGCCGGAGGTCGGCTGTCGAGAGAACGTCCTCGACCGCCGTCTCGACGATGTCGGCCACGGCGTCCGTCGAGCGGAGTGCGACGGTCTCTTTGGTCGGGTGAACGTTCGGGTCGACCATCCGCGGCGGGAGCGAGACGGCGAGAACGGCGACCGGGTGGCGGTCGCCCGGAAGGAGCGACCCGTAGCCGCGCTCGATTGCCCGCCGGATCGGGGGGAGCGAGACCGGCCGGCCGTTGACCGCGACGCGGGTGTGTGCCGTCGTCGACCGGGTGACAGAGGGGTACGCGAGCAGCCCTTGAAGACCGAGGTCGACCTCGCGGTCGCCGACCGGGAGGGTCGCCACGGTGTCGAGGGTCGTGCGCTCGCGGGCGACCGTTCTATCGTAAACGGAGAGCGCGGCGTCGGCAAACGCGCCGGACCCGGGCGTCGCGAACACCTGGCGGTCGTCGTGATCGAGGGTGAACGCGACCGACGGGCGACAGAGCGCGTATGTGGCGACGCGATCACTGATGCGCTCGAACTCCGTCGACGCCGCGGCGAGTGACTCCTTCCGAACCGGGCGGTTGTGAAACAGGTCCCGAACCTCGACCGTGGTGCCCCGACCGCGCCCGACGGACCCGGCGGCCACGCCGTCGCCGTCGACCCGGATGCGGGTTCCGCGGGGGCCGCCGTCGTTGGTCGAGAGCGTGAGCCGCGCCACGTCGGCGATGCTGGCCAGCGCCTCCCCCCGGAACCCGAGTGTCTCGACCGCATCGAGTTCCCCCGCCGGAAGCTTGCTTGTCGTGTGGCGCTCGACCGCGAGTTCGGCCTCGTCGGCGCTCAGTCCCCGGCCGTCGTCGACGACGCGGATCCGGTCGGTGCCGTCGCCCCACACCTCGACCTCGATCCGGTCGGCGTCGGCGTCGAGGGCGTTCTCGACGAGTTCGACGACGACCCGCGCCGGCCGCGTCACCACCTCGCCGGCCGCGATGCGGTCGACCGTCTCCCGATCCAGCCGCCTCATGGCTTCTCGACCCGGTCTTTGAGGTCGGCGAGTATGTTCAGCGCTTCGAGTGGCGTCGTCGTCGCGAGGTCTGTCTCACGGAGGGTGTCGACGACCGCCGGGGAACGATCGGGACCGGAACCGCTCGTCGCGGCCCGCTCCACCCCGTCGAGTGTCACCTGTGTCCCGTCGGCGTCGCCGTTCGTGGCCGGGTCGCGATACGGCGTCGCCGGACCGGTGGTGTCGGTGTCGGTGTCGGTGTCGGACGCGTCGACGAGCGCTCCCGCCCGTTCGACGACTGGGTCGGGGACGCCCGCCATCCGTGCCACCTCGACGCCGTAGGACGACGACGCGGGTCCCTCCGCGACCCGGTGGAGAAAGCTGACGCCGTCGGTTCCGGCGGGTCGGGCCTTCTCGCTGTCACCTCCCGAGGACCGGGCCTCCTCGCTGTCCGCCGCAAAATGCAGGTTCCGGACGTTCTCGCGTTCGTCGGCGAGCGCCGTCAGGTCGTGATAATGTGTGGCAAAGAGCGTCGTCGCACCGATCTCGTCGTGGACGAACTCGGCGGTCGCGCGAGCGATGGCGCGGCCATCGGCGGTGCTGGTGCCCCGGCCAACCTCATCGAGGAGGATCAGCGAGTCGGCCGTCGCCTCGTGGAGAATCGAAGTGAGTTCCGTCATCTCTCGCATAAACGTCGACTGCCCCCCAGCAATGTCGTCGCTCGCGCCGACGCGGGTGAACACGCGGTCGACGACCGGGAGGCAGGCGGCATCGGCGGGAACGAACCCGCCCATCTGTGCCAACACGACGATCAGCGCCACCTGCCGCATATACGTCGATTTCCCGCTCATGTTCGGGCCGGTGACGAGCGAGACGCTTCCCGGCGGGAGGTCGGCGTCGTTCGGGACGAATCGGTCGTTGGTCACCTCGACGACCGGGTGGCGGCCGGCCGCTACCTCAACCCCGCCGTCGTGGAACGTCGGGCGGACGTAGCCGCGGTCGGCCGCGACCGTCGCAAGCGTCGCCAGTACGTCGAGTTCCGCGAGGGCGTCTGCCAGCGCCTGCAATCGATCCGTCTCGTCGGCGACCGACGCGCGAACCTCGCGGAATCGTTCGTACTCCAAGGTGTCGGCCCGTTCTGCCGCGCCGAGGATCTCGTCCTCGCGGCGCTTCAACTCCGGTGTGTAGAATCGTTCGGCGTTTTTCAGCGTCTGTCGCCGGGTGTAGTCGTCGGGGACCCGGTCGAGGTTGGGGTCGGTCACCTCGATGTAGTAGCCGTGGACTTGGTTGTGACCGACCGACAACGAGTCGATGCCGGTCCGTTCCCGTTCGCGTGTTTCGAGGTCGGCAACCCACGCTCGGCCCTCGCGCTCGGTCGCCCGCAGGTCGTCGAGTTCGGCGTCGAACCCCTCGCGGATCACGCCGCCGTCGGTCACCTCGACCGGCGGATCGGGACGGATCGCCCGGTCAATCAGGTTCCGCACCGGATCGAGGGGGTCGATCCGCTCCCGGAGGCCGCGGAGAAGCACCGCCTCGACACCGCCGAGTGCCGACAGGAGTTCGGGGACGGCGTCGAGCGTTGCCTGCAGCGATCGTAGGTCGCGGGCGTCGGCGCGCTCCCGCGAGACGCGGCCGGCGAGGCGTTCGAGGTCGTACACCTCGCGGAGAGCGTCGCGGATCGTCTCCCGGGAGAGCGGGGCATCGACGAGTTCGCCGACGGCGTCGAGTCGGGCTTCGATCCGGTCGGGGTCGACGAGGGGGCGCCGGAGCCACGCGTCGAGTTCGCGCCGCCCCGGCGCACAGACAGTGGCGTCGAGAACGTCAAAAAGCGTCTCGCTCGCGCCCACGCCCCGGTTCTCGAACAGTTCGAGGCTTCGGATGGCCGTCGCATCGAGACCGAGGGCGTCCCGCGGATCGTACCGGCTGATCCGGGTGACATGCGAGAGCGGGCCGGTGTCGCCCTGACTCCACTCGGCGTACGCGAGAACGATCCCACAGGCCAAGAGTTCGACCGGCGACTCGACGACCGCCTCGGGCGCGGAGACGTACGCGCCGACCCGTTCGGCGGCCGTCTCGGCGTCCATCCGAGCGGCTTCGTGGTCGGTCACCATCGGGTCGGCCGACAGCGCCTCGTGATCGACGGTTACGTCGGGGGTGACGAGCAGTTCTTCGGGAGCGAGGCGGTCGAGTTCGTCACGCAGGCGCGTTTCGGTCTGTACACTCGTCACCGAGCAGTCGCCGGTCGAGACGTCGACGGCGGCAAGGGACCGTGTCGCCCCGTCGCGGGCCACCGCGGCGACGTAGTTGGTCGTCCCCGAACCGAGGAGTTCGTCGTCGACGAGCGTTCCCGGGGTCACGACCCGCGTGACAGCCCGGTCGACCAGCCCCGAGGCGTCCGCCGGGCGTTCGACCTGTTCGGCGACTGCGACACGGTAGCCGGCGTCGAGAAGGCGGTCGACGTACGTCGTGGCGTTGTCGACCGGGATGCCCGCCATCGGGTAGGTGCCGGTGCTGTCCTCGCGGCGCGTGAGGGTCAGTTCACACACCTGGGCGGTCTCCTCGGCGGCCTCGCAGTACGTCTGGTAGAAGTCGCCGTTCTGGAACAGGAGGAGAGCGTTCTCGTAGCCGGCACAGAGTTCGAAGTACTGGCTCAGCATCGGCGTCAGTTCCTCGCGGACGGCGACCATCCCATCAGGGGGGCCGGTCACGGCGTCGTCGGTCGTCGCCGTGTCGGCGTCGCTATCGGGATCGGGTGTGGCGTTGTCGTCCGCATCCGCGTCCATACTCCCAGTCCGACGGTCGAGAAATAAAAACCGTCAGGATCGGCGGTGCCGCTGGCTACACCCCTGCGACCCAGGCACGGTAGTCGTCGGCGAGGTCGTAGGTGGTCCGGAGGGCGCGGTCGGCGAACTGGCTGAGGCGGTTGGGGTCGGAGCGGGCGGTGATCCGGACGTTTGCGCCCTCGGTCGCCTCCGGGCGCTCGATCTGGTCGATGCGACATTCGGGGAACTCCGACAGGACGTTTTTCAGACGGTCGAGTTCGGCGTCGGTACAGTCGAGGTTGAACGTCTGGTCGGCGAACTGGATCCACGGAACCTGTGTGGGCGTCTCGCCGTTGTCGCCATCGTCGTAGTCGTCGGTCACGCCCGGTGCGTCGGCGGGGTCGACCTCGATGGTGAGAAAGGCGCTGGCGCGGGTCCGGTGGGCGATCACTGCCTCGGCGAACAGTTGCCGGCGCTCGGTGGCGGCGGCGGCGTCGAAACGTGTCATGTGCGTGGGTGGGCCTCCAGCCTGAAAAAGTCGGCCGGGTCGGGACGTGGACGCGTGGATGCGCGAGGCGGTGTGAGGTGTCGAGGCGTGGCGTATCCGAACGCATTTTGCTATCGCGGCCTTGTTTTGTGTTGATGAACACGTTGCTGTGGGTTCTCGTTGGCGTTCTCGTCTACTCCCTCATCGCGAAGGCGCTTCAGATCCAAGGCTACCTCCCGAACGCCGTGCGCCTCCAGGGACCGATCGCAACGATTCACACCCGGCGTGGGCGGGCACTGCTCACCCGCCTCGCGGAGCCGAAACGGTTCTGGCGGGCGTACAGCAACGTCGGCGTCGGCGTCGCCCTGGTTATCATGGCCGGCATGTTTCTGCTCCTGTTGGCCCAGGCGCTTGTGGTTCTCCGGGACCCGCCGTCGCCATCGGCCGTGAACCAGCCACAGAACTTTCTGGTCGTCCCCGGGGTTAACGATTTTCTCCCGCTGGCCGTCGCACCCGAGATCGTCTTCGGCCTGCTGGTGGGCCTGGTGGTCCACGAAGGGGGACACGGCCTGCTCTGCCGGGTCGAGGACATCGACATCGAGTCCATGGGCGTCGTCCTGTTGGCGTTCATCCCGCTGGGGGCGTTCGTCGAACCCGACGAGGAAAGCGAAGGCGAGGCCAACCGCGGCGCACGGACCCGGATGTTCGCGGCGGGGGTCACCAACAACTTCGTTCTGACGGCCGTGGCCTTCGCCCTCCTTTTTGGCCCCGTGATCGGCGCCATCGGCGTCGCGCCGGGTGTCGCCGTCGACGGGGCCTACGAGGGATCCCCGGCGTCGGCGGCGGGCATCGAACACGGCGACCGAATCACGGCCGTCGCGGGGACGGAGGTGCAGACGGAGCGTGACCTCGACGACGCCTTGCTCGCTGCCGAGGATCGGACCGTCGAGGTCGAGGTCGACGGCGAGCGGACGGTCCGGATCGAGCGGTCGTTGGCGGTCGTCGGGACCGTCGGCGGCAACCCGGCGAACCTCTCCGTCGAGAACGGCGACGACCCGATCAGTGTCACCGCGGTCAACGGAACGCCAGTGACGACGCGTAGCGAGTTCCGCGACGCGACCGCAAACCGAACGTTCGCGCGAATCGAGACGAGCGAGGGTGAGCGGGTCGTTCCCGTCGGGGCGTACATCACGCGTGTCGCCGCCGACGGACCGCTGGCCAACGCCAGCGCACCCACGAACGAGAGCCTCGTTATCACCGGGATCGGTGGCCAGCGGGTCACCTCCTCGACGGACCTGTCCCGCGTTCTCGACGAGTACGGTCCGGGTGACCGGGTCGAGGTCGACGCTCGCGTCGGCGGCGAGTCGACAACGTACGACGTGGTTCTCGGCGAGAGCCCACAGGACGGCAACGGCTTTCTCGGCGTCGACATCTTTCCCGGAACGAGCGGCCTTCTGGTCACCGACTTCGGGATCCGCGAGTATCCGGCCGGCACCTATCTCGAACTGCTCGGCGGGTCCGGCGGCGACGCCGCCTCGCCGCTGCCCGGGTTGACCGACTCGCCGTTGACCCTCGTCTACGTCGCGCTTCTGTTGCCGCTTGCTTCGCTGGTGCTCGGGATCCCGAACTTCCCGGGATTCACCCCGTCGGTAACGGAGTTCTACGTCGTCGAGGGGGTACTCGCCCCCTTCGGTGATGTGGTGTTCATTCTCGCGAACGTGCTCTTCTGGGCCGCGTGGGTGAACCTCCAACTCGGTCTGTTCAACTGCATCCCCGGCTACCCCCTCGACGGGGGGCGCATCCTCCGGATGTGTGCCGAGGCGGTGACGTCGCGGCTCCCGGTCGGGGACGGCGAGCGACTCGTCCGGACGATCACCACGGGCATCGGCCTGACGATGCTCGTGTCGCTGATTCTGATGATCTTCGGGCCACGGTTGCTGTCCTAAGACGGGCGACGGGAGCGATCCGTTTGTGACCGATTCGAAGGGAGCGGCCCGGCCATGACCGAAACCGTCGGGGCGGCGGGGCCACCGCCGGCCGGAACGCGCAACTTCCATACCGTATCGGTTCCAAGGGATGCGTATGCGCGAGCCACCACGGACGGACGAAGGCTGGTACGTACTGCACGACTTCCGCCGGATCGACTGGTCGTCGTGGCGCGACACCCCCGAACGGGAACGAGACCGTGCGACCGAGGAGGGTATCGACTATCTGGAGCGCCACGAGGCGGTGGCGGACGCGGACGACGGGGCCTCCGCGGTGTTCTCGACGCTCGGTCACAAGGCGGATTTGATGATCGTCCACCTGCGGCCGACGCTCGACGCCCTCTCGACGGCCGAACGCCGGTTCAACCGCACGGCCCTCGGGGCGTTCACCGAACAGTCCACCTCCTACGTCTCCGTCACCGAGGTGAGCGGCTACGTCTCCGACGACTACTTCGCCGACGACGAGGAGGAGGTCGACACGGGCCTGAAACAGTATATCGAGGGGAAACTCGAACCCGACATCCCCGCGGACGGCTACGCGAGTTTCTACCCGATGAGCCGCAAGCGGGGGGAACAGGACAACTGGTACGACCTGCCCTTCGAGCGCCGCCGAGAGATGATGGAGGAACACGGCGAACACGGCCGGGAGTTCGGCGGGCGTGTGAAACAGATCGTTGCCTCCTCGGTCGGGCTCGACGACTGGGAGTGGGGGGTCACCCTCTTTGCCGACGATCCGACCGAACTGAAAGACATCGTCTACGAGATGCGCTACGACGAGGCCAGCGCCCGCTACAGCGAGTTCGGCCCCTTCTACGTCGGTCGCCGGTTCCCGCCCGAGGATCTGCCCGCGTTTCTCGCCGGGGAGACGGTGCCGGCCGACGAGGCGGACACCGGCCACGGCGACGATGAGCGTGTCCACGAGGAGGGTGACACCCACGGCGGCGAGAACGAGACCGAGGAGGAAGACGACATCCGTGGCGAACTCGAGGATCTCGACATCTACGCGGGCAAGCCACACGGCAAGGACGTGTACGCGACGGTGCTCTACTCCGAGGCCGGCGCCGACGGGTTGTTCGAGGAGGTCGACGGTCTCCGGTCGAACTTCGATCACTACGACACACACGTCAAGACCGCGGTGTACGACGCCCGCGGGCGGGACCGGCGGGCGGTCGTGAGCATCTGGGACACCGCAAGCGCGGCCGACACCGCCGCGGGCTTTCTCTCGGAACTCCCGGGGATCGTTAGCCGTGCCGGCGAGGGGTCCGGCTTCGGGACGATGGGGATGTTCTACACGGTCAAGCCCGACTATCAGGAGGACTTTGTCGAGAAGTTCGAAACCATCGGCGGCCTGTTGGCCGACATGGAGGGACACGGCGAGACGGACCTGATGATCAACCTCGAAAACGAGAACGACATGTTCATCGCCAGCCAGTGGCGCTCGCGGGAGGACGCGATGACCTTTTTCGGCTCCGACGAGTTTTCAGACGCCGTCTCGTGGGGACGGGACGTGCTCGTCGACCGGCCGCGACACGTCTTTCTCGCGTAGGCTCCGCCCCCGGCAGCGTGCGGTCCGACACCACCGCCGCTTTTGTCGGCGGCCGTGGACGACAAACCGATGCCCTCCGTCACACGCCGTCACCTGCTGAGTGGAGTCGTCGCCACGGCCGGCACGTACGGCACCTACCGCCTACACCGTGGCCGGGCAAGCGCCACGTTCGACGCCTGGACCCCGGAGTCGGGCACGTGGCCGCTCCGCCGATACGACCCCGAAGGCACCGCTCACAACCCGAACGCGGAGCCGCCCCGTCACCCGCCGACGGTGAGCGCCGTCGGGTCCGTTCCGGAGCCGACCCGGCGGCCACGCCTCGCCCCCCTCGTCGGCCCCGACCACGTCGTCGTCGCCGGGACCGACGCCGCGGCGTTCCGGGACGGGAGTGGCGGCGAAGCCGTCTCGGTCGGTCCGGCCACGCTCGCGGGGTTCGGCCCGGACGGCCGCCTCCATACGGTTCGGCCGGCCCCGGAGCCGGCGGTCGTCGATCACAGCGCCGGCACCCTGCGAGAACGTGCCCGGGTCCCCCTCGGCGTCAAGGGGGGTGGTAGCGACCCGACCGGACTGGTCGTCGGAGCGGGTGAGGTGTATGTCGGCGTCGCAAACGGAACGCTTCGAGCCGTCGCGGGCGGCGGGCGGGGCTGGCGGGTCGACGGATCGTTGCCCGTTCTCGCCGGAGGGCGGTTGTACGCCGCGGACGCACCCCTCGCCGGCACCGTCGCGTACGCGGAACGTCCGGGTCTCGGTCGCCGGCTCGAAGCGGGGACAAAACGGATCTGGGACGCCGGCCCGGTCGAGGGGTTCCCGCACCGTCCGGCGGTCACCGACGGTCGACTCGTGGTCGGGTCATACGCAGAAGACGGGGGAGCCGTCGTCGCCCTCGACGCCGACATCGGCGACCGCCTCTGGGAGCCACGCCGTTTCGGGACCGACGTCTCCACCCCCGCCATCGTCGGCGACAACGGCTACACGGCGGTGGCCCGCGGCGACGGGTCGGGACGCGTGATCGCTCTCGATCTCGCAACCGGCGAGACACGCTGGCGCGACGAGGTCGGGTTCGGGGCCATCACCGCGGTGGTCGGTGGGGAGACGCTCGTCGTCGCCGGCGAACGGGAACGGACCGAAGACCGGAGCGCCGGCGTGGTCCGTGCGTACGACACGGAAACGGGGGAGGTGCGCTGGACACGCGGTGTCGACAACGCTCCGGGCGGTCTCGCGGTCGCCGGCGAGCGGGTGGTCGTCACCGCCGGACCGTCGGTGTACGAACTCGTCTGATCGCCCGAACCGACGATCGATCCGCTCGGGGGCGGCCTCGACGCCAGACACCCGAACCCATTTGACAAGCCGCCGCGTACGAGAACTGAGATGACGAAGCGACACGTCTCGCTCCCCGCCGGGGCCAACGCTGGCGTCGGGGAGTTTATCGACTACGTCGACGAGCGACTCTCCTCGGAGGAGGATCTGTGTCGGGTCGTACAGGATGTGTTGGTCGACCTGTTCGGGGACCGCGAGGCGTACGAACGGTGGACCGGCGGCGCGTCGGTGTCGCCCGCCGAACGCGTTCGCCTGCAGGGGTATGACCCGTGTAACGCCACGCTGGAAAGCGAGTACTACGCCGAGAAGGACGAAAAGCGGTTCAAGCAGTCGAAGTATCTCCAGTGGCTCTGGCGACAGTTCGACGCCACGCCGATGGCCGACAACGTCGAGTTTGCGCTCCGATTCCGGCGGATGCTCGCCGACCACCTGTTCGAGGAGTGTGGCGACGACTGTCGGTTCTTCAAGAGGATCACGTTCACCTACGGCCACAACCTTTCGGTCGGCGACAACGTCGTCGTTCACGACGACGTCCACCTCGACGACCGGGGGCGGCTCACCGTTGGCGACCGCGTCTCCATCTCCGACGGCGTTCACGTGTACAGCCACGACCACGACATCGTCGACCAGACCGAGGTTCGGAACTACCACACGATGGTCAATGACGACGCCCGCGTCACGTACGACGCGATGGTGAGCGCCGGGAGGAAGGTCGGGGAGAACGCCGTTGTCGGCGCTCGCGCGGTGGTGCAAGGCGACGTGCCGGCCCACCACGTCGCCGTCGGGATGCCGGCAAAGAGCGTCCGCGTCAAGCCGGGATGGGAGGACGCCGCGGCCCCCCTCGACGCCGGGGGCGAGAATCGGCGCGAAGACCGTCGCATCGAGTACGATCTGCCGGATGACTTCGACGCCTTCGACGAGTTTGAGCGGGACCGAACGCCTCCGAACTAGCCGGCCGTTTTTCAGGCTCAGGACCGGTGGGTCCCCATGGACCGACGACGCCATATAACGGCTCCCGGCGCGACGGCGGCGGTTGCGGCGTGTTCGGGTCGGACACCAGGCGACCGACGGGGCGGGTCGACGGCTGACCTCGGCGAGTTGTGCACGGACGCCGTCACCGATGTCGACGGCGAGGGTCTCGCAGAACCGCTCACCGCCGGACCCGACCGACCGTGGAGAACGGCCGGCCACGCCGGGACGCCCGTCGCCAAGCGCCTCCGCCGGGCCCGTTCCGGAAGCGACACCACCGGTCCCCGGCCACGCCGGGACCGGCGCCGTTTTGATGTTGAGGGCGGGGTCGGTCGCATCCGGACGGCGGTGACCGGGCCAGACGACCGCTTCCGCGCCGTGACGAGCAACCGCGACGGTCGGGGGCAACCGGTCGAGGGCGACGACCCGGTCACTCGGTGTCTCCCCGCTCGATAGGGTGGCCCGAGCCGTCGCCATCAACGTCGGGGCGAACACCACGCTGCCGGGCTTTCGCGGCCCCGTCCGCCCGGACGGCCGGTTTGCGTACGTCCCGATCCCGGAACGCGAACCGACAGCCCACCCCGTGCCGACCTACGCCGACCTTTCGTTTCCCCTCGATGTCGACGTCTCCGGGGTTGCCGACCGCCGGGTTCATCTCGACCCCGAGTTCGCGGGTGTTCACGGCGCGACCGACTACACCTACGGCGACGAACACGGGGTGAAAGCCGGCCCGTTGTCGGCGCTCGATCCCGGCGACTCGCTTTTTTTCTACGCCACACTCTCGCTCCGGGGCGACCCCGCCGACCGTCCCGAGTTTCCCCCGGAGTGGGGTGCGTACCTGATCGGGGAGTTCCGCGTCGAGCGAGTCGTCACCGGCGAGACGTACCGGTCGCTCGGTGCCGAGGAACGCGAGCGGTTTGCGAGCAACGCCCACGCCAAACGCGAGTCGGTCGACGCGAGAGTGTTGGTCGCCGGGGATGAGCGGTCCCGACTGCTGGACCGGGCGGTGCCGGTGAGTGCGCCGGCGTCGGGGGCAACCCCGGGGCCGCTGGTGACCGAACTCTCGGCCGATTCGGGGAACGGGCCGTGGTGGCGTCGTGTCCTGCGGTTCGACGCCGACGCGACCGCTCGGCTCCGGAGCGTCGTCACCGACCGGCAGTGATAAAAAGCGAGGATATGGACGTCTCGTTCGGAGCTTCCGCGAATGAAACGGGTGGGAGAAGTGCGCCGTCCGAGAATTGAACCCGGGCTAGTGGCTTGGGAAGCCACTGTCCTACCACTGGACCAACGGCGCTCGCACACGTCGATATCGTCGCTCCCCACTTGAACGTAGCGTTTCGTCGAACGACCCGTCTCACGTCGGACACGGCGGTGCATAATCAAATTTTCATCGACTTTGAGTGGGTTATGTCTACGATCGTTCACTCAGCCCGTGAGACAAGAGGGTATTTCAAACTGGCGTTCGTAAATAGAATTGATGAGCCACGAATCCGTTGTTATGCAGGAGTCGGCCCCGCTCGATCTCCGCCTCTCGGAGGCGGAGTTGGAGGCGACCCGCGAACACCTCACCGCGTTCGTCGAGACCGTTGTCGACGACGCGGGGGCCGAGGGGGCTGTACTCGGACTCTCCGGTGGTATCGACAGCACGCTTACCGCCCACCTCGCGGTGGAGGCGGTCGGGGTCGACGGCGTCCACGGTCTCGTGATGCCCGGCGAGGTGAACACGGCCGACAATATGAGCGACGCCGAGCGCGTGGCCCGTGATCTCGGCATCGAGTACGACGTGATCGACATCGAGCCGATCTACGACGCCCTTGTCGAGGCGTTCCCGAGCGAGACGACGGCCGACCGTCTGGACGACGACCCGCTTCGGACCGCCGCGGGCAACGTCCGGGTCCGGATCCGAGCGGTTCTCAACTACTTCGTCGCCAATGCGGAGAACCGGGTCGTTCTCGGGACGGGCAACCGGAGCGAGGCGCTCACGGGCTATTTCACCAAGTACGGCGATCAGGCGGTCGACTGCAACCCCATCGGCAATCTCTACAAACAACAGGTGCGGCAGTTGGCGGCCCACGTCGGCATCGACGATGATCTGGTGAACAAAACGCCGTCTGCGGAGATGTGGACCGGCCAGACGGACGAAGGGGAGATGGGGTTGGACTACGACACGCTCGACGCCATTCTGGCGCTCCATATCGACGGCCCGCTCTCACCGGCGGCGACGGTCCGCCAACTGGACGTGACCGCCGAACAGGTCGAGCGTGTGGTCGGGCTGTACGAACGGAGCGCACACAAGCGATCGATGCCGCCGGCCCCCGAGGCGCTCCATCTGTAGCCCGCGACGTTCCGGAGACACACCGGGGCCCCCGTTTCCAAAGCTCTTTGCCTTTCGCACCGATATAAACTGTCGATGGACAATGCCGTGCGGGCCCGGCGTGTCGCCCGTGATACGCTCGCCGATATCGAGCCCGAACGGCTCGGCGAGATGCTTCGGGACCGCCTCAACGACGCCTCGATGACACCCAGCGTTCTCACGCTGGTGAGCGCCGACGCCTTCGACACGGCGGTCGATGTCGACAGCGTCGCCAGACGCGGCGCCGGCGTCCAGCTCATCTACGAGGGACTCCGGCTCACCAGGTCGCTGGCCCACGACGAACCGTGGGCGGACGGCGGCGGCGCCGCGACACAGGCCGATCTCGCCATTCTCGCCGCCGACGTGTTCGTCTCCCGTGGGTTCTACATCCTCGCACGGACGGAAACGGCCGAACGCGCCGTCGAGGTGGTTCGGTCGTTCGGCCGGGATCAGACGCGTCGCCGGGAACCGGACACGGACCCCTCGGCGATCGACCGCAACCTCGAGGCGGAGGTGTTGGCGCTCGCCGTCGCCGCCGGCACGACCGCCGTGGGTGTCGACCCCAGCGACGACCTCCTGTCGTACGCGGCCGAACTCGCCCGCGAGGGCGACGCCGACCTGCCGCCGCCAACGGCGCTGACGGACGCCACCGCCGACCGCATCCTCACGCTCGCCGGTAGCGACGCCGCCTCCCCCGCCGCCGACCCGTAATCGAAACGTCTAAGACCGACTCCGGCCAAACCGGAGTCGCGTGCCTGGGTAGCTTAGCGGTAAAGCGCGTCCTTGGTAAGGACGAGACCCCGGATTCAAATTCCGGCCTAGGCTTCACCCGTTTCAGCCCCTCTCTCCCCAATTTACGCTCTTCTTAGGAGAGAATAAATGAAGCTCAAGAACGTTACGTTTCACTACACGTCCACCCCGACGCCGTCTTGCGATTCGCGTTACTGTCAGGACACCATAAAGAACGGCGCTTCGCCGTCTG
>NZ_JAQCNJ010000050.1 GCF_028275055.1 Haloplanus sp. | reverse complement strand
CGCGAAATTCGTTACAGACTTACAGCCGGCAGTATCAGCCGGCTGTTGAGAGTGTGGACCTGGCGTGTCGTCGACCAGGCTCCCCAGCCGCGTTAATAAATACACCAGTCGGCCCAGGGGGGTTGGCCCGGAATCCCGTCACCCGGGTCGGTGAGTGCCTCCGGCAGCTCGTGTGCGGTAGACTGAGTGTCCACCACCTCACCCCCTGTGTGCGTGACAAGAGACTGGGAGGTGCCGGATGGGTGTCAGTCTTTCTCCCGGGCGCGCATGAACTCCAGCGTCTCGCAGATCAAAACCGTCCGGTCGTCCGTCGTCGTCACCACGTCGTCAAAAGTGACGATGCCGCCGGGCTCTCGCTCGCGCTTGTCGAGTACCTCCCGGTCGACAGAGATGGTATCACCGATGTAGGTCGGTTCGGGGATGCGCATCGAATCGAGCCCGTAGTAGCAGACGTTCGACTCCTCGGCGCGGAAGTCCGAGGTGATGAGCCCCTCCATCATCGAGTAGGTCAACGGTGCATGGACGACGCGTTCGCCGAACTCGGTGTTGGCTGCGAAGTCGGCATTCGTTTGAAGTTCGTTCATATCACCCGTATTCCCCGCGTGGGTCACCAGGTGTGACTCGGTAACTGTCCGCCCGCGAGTCTCGAATGTGTCTCCGACAGCGAGGTCGTCGTAGTAGTACACCTGATCTGACATTGGTTCCCCTGTGTCGAGCGAAATTATAAATTGCTCGTTGCGGCAATTCGAGCCATGGCATTCAGTCTGACCGCACAGGAGTTACTCGCGAGGGCGTTTCGGAGCTATGCGTCCGACCCGGTCGCCACCTTCGGCGAGGAGACGTGGACGTACCACGAGGCGTGGGAACGCGCTGGGCGTCTCGCCGACGCGCTCGCCGATGCCGGGTTCGAGCGGGGGGACTTCCTGGGCGTCATGATGTCGAATCAACTCGACTATCTCACCGCGAATCTCGCGTGTGTTCGCGGCGGCTACGTGAACGTCCCGCTGAACGACATGCTTGCCGCCGACGAGTTCCGCTACATGCTCTCGGACTCGGGCGCGAGAGGTGTGGTCGTCGGCGAGGGGTTTGCTGACACGCTCGCCGATATCCGCCCCGACCTCCCCGGCCTGGAGCTCGCGGTCGCCGTCGCCGACGACCCACCCGAGGACACGGTGTCGCTGTCGTCGATGCTCGACCGCGGCGACTCGGAGGGTCCCGACGTCACAGTTAGCCCCGACGACCTGCTCAGGCTGTCGTACACCGGCGGGACGACGGGGAAGCCAAAGGGGGTCCGCCAGACACACGGTATCCTCGCGGCGAACATGCTCGCTCACGTCACTGACCTCGACATCCGGCACCACGAGGAGATGCTCATCATGACGCCGTTGCCCCACGCCGCGGGATACATGCACATGGGCGGCATGTTAAAGGGCGCTCACTTCACTATCACACAGGGGTTCGACCCCGGCGAGTTCCTCGACACCGTCGAGACCGGCGGCGTCACCTGGACGTTCCTCGCCCCGACCATGATATATCGGACGCTGGACCACGACCGGTTCGAGGAGACGGACGTTTCGGGCATCGAGACCATCGTCTATGGGGCGGCACCAATTACACCCGAACGTCTCAGTGAGGCGCTTGACGGCTTTGGTCGGGTATTCATCCAACTGTACGGTCAGACGGAGATGCCCGATGTCGGAACCGTACTCCCGAAGAAGGACCACCAGAAGGGGAGCGAGAGGATTACCTCCTGTGGCAAGCCCGCGACGATGGTCGATGTCCGTATCGCCGACCCCGACGATATCACCGATACCGACCCGCTACCGGCCGGCGATGTCGGCGAGGTACTCCTACGTTCACCTTACACCATGGACGGCTACTACAACCGCCCGGAGCAAACCGCCGAGACGGTAGTCGACGGTTGGCTCCGGACCGGCGACATCGGGCGGAAGGGGGCGGACAGCTACGTCTACCTCCTCGACCGGAGGAGCGACGTCATTATCTCCGGCGGAATGAACGTCTATACCACCGAGGTCGAGGACGCTCTTGACGGCCACGATGGTATTGCACAGGTCGCTGTCATCGGCGTCCCGCACGACGACTGGGGCGAGGCCGTCCACGCCGTCGTCGTCTCCCGAGAGGGTGCCGACATCTCCGCCGAAGACGTCCGTTCCTATGTGGACGGGCGTCTCTCCGATTACAAGAAGCCAAAGAGCGTCGAGTTCGTTGAGAACCTGCCGACTACACCCTACGGGAAGGTGGACAAAAAGGCCCTCCGTGAGCCGTACTGGGAGGATTCGGACCGGCAGATCAGTTAGACCGGCTCGAAAACGAAGGTCCCCTCACGTTCGGCCTCAAAGACGACATCGTCGCCAGGCGAGAGGTCGGCGACACCCTCGATGCGCCCGGTCACACGGATACCCTCCGGCAGGTCAACGAGGGTGACCTCGAAGGGCTCCTCACCCTGGTTGTCGGCACCCGGGACGCGGATGACTGTGCTCGCGTAGACGGTCCCTTCGCCGGCAATCGAGACCTCGTTGAACGTTTCACTCCCGCATACACGACACGCGGGCACGGGGTGGCCATAGAGCGTGCCGCAGCCCGGACACCGCACCGCAGGGAACTCAGACACGGCTCGGCCCTCCGACCGCCGTCACCGTACAGACGACGCCGCTACCGCCCAAGTTGTGGGTGAGTCCGACGTCGGCGTCCACGACCTGGTTCTCGTGGTTGCCACGGAGTTGCCGACACACCTCATAAATCTGGCCGATACCGGTCGCCCCGACGGGGTGCCCTTTCGCGAGGAGGCCGCCGCTCGGATTAATAGGCAGGTCGCCATCGACGGCGGTTCGTCCCTCCGCGACCGCGACAGCGCCCTTCCCCTTCTCGAAGAAGCCAAGATCCTCCGAGTCACCGATTTCGGCGGGCGTGAAACAGTCGTGAAGTTCCACGACATCGACGTCGTCGGGCCGGATGTTCGCCTGTGTGTACGCGGATTCGGCGGCCCGGGTCGTCGCTTCGAGCGTCGTCAGGTCCTCGTAGCGGTAGGCTGCACTCCGCCCTGTCGCGTGCCCCCAGCCGAGGATCGGGAGTGGGTCGTCGGTGAACTCCGCGGCGCAGTCATCGGCCGCGAGCACTACCGCGGCCCCGCCATCGGCAGCCGGACAGCAGTCGTACATCCGGAGCGGGTCGGCGATGAGTTGCGAGTCGACGACCTCCTCCGTGGTCACCGGCTCACGGAAGCGAGCGCGGGGGTTGGCTACGCCGTTCTCGCGGTTCTTGACCGCCACGGCCGCCACCTCCTCCCGGGTCGCACCGTACTCCGCCATGTATCGGTCGAGATAGAGGCCGTAGAACCCCGGGAATGTCAGCCCAGTCTGTCCCTCTGTGGCCCTGTCCGCGGCGCTCCCGAGCGCCTGTGTGAACTGGGAAGTGTCGGCGCCGGTCATACTCTCGACACCGCCAACGACGACCACGTCGTAGACACCCGTCGCAATCGCCTGGCAGGCCTGCGCGAACGCGATGCCAGAGCTCGCACACGCCCCCTCAGTCGTCATCGCGGGAACGCCGGCAACTCCTGTGTTGTCGGCCAGAATCGGTCCAACGGCTCCCTGTCCTTCGAGGATGCCACCGACGAAGTTGCCGACATAGAGGGCTTCGACATCGCCACGCGTCACCTCACAGGAGTCGAGCGCCCGCGAGATGGCCCGGGTGCCGAGTGATTGTATTCCCTCGTCGAGCACCCCAAACGGGGTAGTTCCCAGCCCGACGATATGTGTGTCTCTCATGCTCTCCTCACCGCACCACCCGCTCATTAACGTTTGGCAGGTTCGGTATCGAGGGTCTCCGACGTGTTCCCCTGCGGGACCCGGGTCTTTGCCCCCTCACCGAGAGGGGAGCCGAAAGCCCCTCCTGGGTCGTTCAAGCTCGGCCTCATCGGTCGTCTGCACCGACCCGTCTCGGGGCTCGGGGTTTGTCCGTGGGTAGACTCCGGTGCAGGGGGACTGATAGAACACGGCAAAAGCCTCCCAAACTGTCCCCGCTAACCGAGTTCGTCTGCTGCTCGCCACTGTGCCTCCCTCCGACAGCCGGTGTGATGTCGTTGTTCACGGCCGGACGCTGTCTTTATTACTCAAAACGTGGAGTTCATACGCGTGACTGAACTCCTGTCGGACGACATCGCGGTAGTAACCGGCGGCGCGAGCGGGATCGGGCGCCGAATCAGCCTGCGGCTGGCGGAGCACGGCGCAGACGTTGTTGTGGCCGACCTCCAGCCCGACCCTCGCGAGGGTGGGACGCCGACCCACGAGCGAGTACAGGAGGAGTACGGCCGGAACGCGGCCTATGCCAACTGTGATGTGACCCAGGTTGGGGACTTGGAGGCGGCCGTCGGAACCGCCGAGGAACTCGGCGGCATCTCGGTGATGGTCAACAACGCGGGCGTCTCCCGGAGTGACGGCTTCCTGGAGATCAGCGAGGAGGACCTCTACGAGATCATGGCGGTCAACGTTGTTGGCCCGTTTTTCGGGTCGCAGGCAGCTGCCCAGCGGATGGTTGAGGCCGGCCGGGAGGGCGCCATCGTCAACGTCGCAAGCATCTCCGGCATCACAGGCCGTGGGACAGGCGTCCACTACTGCACCTCAAAGGGTGCCGTCCGCCTGATGACATACGCGGTCGCGGCCGCGTTAGGTCCCCACGGCATCCGGGCGAACGCGGTCTGTCCGGGCGTTGTCGAGACGGCGATGACGCGGCAGGACTTAGGGATATTCGACGGTGACGCGACGGCGTCCGAAACCTACCGCCAGGTGGCCCCGCTGGGTCGGGTAGGAGAGCCGGAGGACATCGCGGACGCGGTCCTCTACCTCGCCAGCCCCCTCTCGGACTTCGTGACCGGCGAGTCCCTGGTCGTCGACGGCGGCGCGACGAACACCTGGAGCGGCGTCGCCGACGAATAGCAGAGGCTGGACGGCGTCCTCGGCGCGGTGGCCCATTTGCCGCGTCTCAACGTCGAGCCCTTTCGTCTCGACATACAGCTCATGGAGCGCCCGGGGCGTTAGTCGAACTAGCACTTTCTCGCGATCGGCGTCGTCGCGACGCTCGGGCGTGTAGGTGAGAACCTAATCCTGGCCGGGTTCTCCGTCGCCAGCTGGCCCGAGAGAGATCGTCCCGGCCAGGTCGTCCGGGACGTAGTGCCATTCGTTGCTGTCGAACCGTGGGTAATGACCGTCCGGACGCGGGTTCTCGGGGTCGACTTCTTCGCTCATGCGGTCACACCCCCAAGTCGACGCCCTCGAAGGCGTCGTTAATCACCCGTTCGCTCGGGGCGTTCAGGTACGGTTCTATCGCGTTGAAGCTATCCCAGCCGCCAACGGCCATAATCACACGCGGGTTCATTCGTTCGTCGACAAGTAGCCGTTGTGCGAAGCGTCGGCGGAGATCGTGACTGCTGACGTGTCGAAAGTCGTCGTCGCCGGTTTCGTCGGCGGTCGCGTCGGCCACCCGCTTCACGACAGCTCGAACCCCGGACTCCGTGAGCGACACATAGGGGTCGGACGGTCGTAGGTCGTTTTCTTGCTGGTATCGGTGTAGGTCCCGCTCGACCGCCGCGGGGAGGTAGGCGTCGCGGGGCTTTCCCCCGTTCCCGGTCGTATCCTTCCCTTCGGGGACACGGAGCCGATAGTTCGAGCCGTCGGACGTCCGCTTAACGTGTTGGGGTGTAACTTGGGGTATCTCGAAGGCGCGGAGCCCGACGTAGCCGCCGAGCTGTAGGATTAGGTCGTTCCGTGTGCTCCCGGCGTGGCGGCGGAGTGTGTCTAACTCTTCGTCTGCTAGCCACACTTTGTATTGGTCGCGCCTCCCCGTCGATTCTAACCTCATAGTATCTTCTTAGAAGAACATAGCACTAAAAACTAAGAGACACTTCGAGAACACCCGGGTATAGGCAGGAATCGGCGGGTGGTGTTGGCGTCTTCTATAATAAGTCGGCAAAGGCGTGTGTCGAAGGGGAGAACACGCGGGCCGTCGGCTATTCTTCGCGTAGTATCCCAGCCGCGCTAAGGTGGTCGTACAACTTTTTCCCGCGCTTTGCTTTTGACTTCGCCCGCTCCCGGTACTCTCGCACCGTTGACGGCTGGACATCAAGCGCGTCGGCTATCTCCGTGTCCGTATGTATATTCGTCATATCCATCCTGATAACCTGGCTCTCGCGGTCGGATAGCGGCGCGAATGTTTCTTCGACACTTTCTTCCATAATCTCCCCCGCCGTGAGCCACCGATCGCTACCACAGTACGCACAGGTCGCGCGTAGGTCGATGGAGTATTCACCATCTTTTGGCTCGACGATCTCCCCACAATCCGGACAAATCCATTTCTCCGCGACGTCCGACATATACCCGCCCACTAAGACGAACTCAGCCGGGAACACGCCGACCTGATTATCCTTTTCATGAAGTAATTCGTCGCCCGTCGGGTTCTCCCCGGTGGCCCACTCCCGTAGTCTCTCGAGCTGAGACGGGGTTAGGTCGTTCCGCGTCGGTAAATTGTGGCGCCCGTGGTCCTCCCAGTACCGCGTGTATAGGTATTCGTCCCACTCGAAGGCTTCACGATTTATCTCCGTCGTCACCGTTCGGTGTAGATTGTACGGTTTCTTCGGGTTACTCGCGATCGGGGCGTCACCGTCGGTATCCTCGAAGCCGTATTTCTCCTTCATTCGACACGATTCATGCCACACGTCGCCGTCTATATGCCGGCATTTGGAGTGTGGTCCGACCCAGGCGGGCTTATCGCACCGGGGACACTCACCAATCCGGAGAACGCGGGTGGCTTCGACCATTCGCCACTTCGCCCCCCACTCCCCGAGCACTTCGTCGCAGGATACACACACGCTACGAACGGCCACGTTGGGATCGTCGGGGAGTTTGTAAGAGACGCTATGACTCCCGGTCAAATCCTCTACATCGGGATCGTGTCCGGGACAATCCTCTTCGCGACGGTTCTGGAATGTCTCTTCGTCCGGGTTCTCGACGGCTTTACTCATTCGTGGCCCCCTGCATGGCGTCCAGGTAGTCCCGTTCCGTGTCGTACCGTTCAAAGACCGAATCACACCACACGCACCGGCTGACAAAGAAGGCGTCCAGGTCGTCGGGGTCTTCGACGCGCTCGACGCCGTGGCTCTCCGGGCCAGGTCCGCCCGGGCGCTCGGGGCATTTGTCGGTCGACAATTCCGCGTCGGTAAGGTTTGTTCCACCCATGTCTACAACATCTGTCCCGTCTGTAATAAACCATGGGGACACTTGGCCGTGTAAGATAGAAGGCCCGTGGTATGTAGCGGCGACAATCCCCGCTTCGACCCCCAGGTAGCGGTCGGTAGTCGCCGGTACCGGGCGCCCACTACCGGCCGACGCGTCGCCGGTCCGCCGTCGGTCCGTCGCCGGTCCTAATCTCTTGATTCTCGCCGGGACAGCCGGCCTTTCGCCGGTTCTCGCCGGTAGTCCCGCCCGTGGTCAACGCCGGGCGCCGGTCCGTCGGCAGTGGTCGCCGGTAGGTCGCCGGTAGGTCGCCGGTCCTAATCTCTTGATTCTCGCCGGGACAGCCGGTCTTTCGCCGGTTGTCGCCGGTAGTCCGGGCCATGGTTGGCGTCGATAGTCGCCGCTACTGTGTGTGCTGGGGCGTGTGGCCCGTCTTTCCCCCAGGGGTAACGTGGCCGAAACCACCTTCCACGGAGTTTTGATTCTGTTTCGCTCTACCCACCGCCGTTAGCGCCTCTCTCCCGCGTGAATACGGGGCTTAGAGCCGTATCGTGCAGAAGAGAACCCGAACCGCTTGAGAAACGGCCGGAGCGCCGATATTGG
>NZ_JAQCNJ010000049.1 GCF_028275055.1 Haloplanus sp. | reverse complement strand
GCAGACGGCGCGTGAACAGGTCCAATCGTACGGCGCGACACACCGTAGAGCGTTCGTCTCCGGCCTCGACCGCACCGCCAACGATCGGCTCCGACTGGAGACCGACAACGGACTCCTCGCCGCCGACCGCGTCGTTCTCGCCACGGGGTTCAGCGACGCGGAACCCGATCCGCCGCTCCCGCCGACGGGCCGGGGACTTCACTACTGCCTCCACTGTGACGCCTACATGTTCGTCGACGAGTCGGTGTACGTGATGGGTCATGGCGACAGCGCCGCCTACGTCGCCATGATCATGCTCAACTTCACCGACGAGGTGGATCTGCTCACCCGCGGCGACGACCCGACGTGGAGCGATGAAACCGGGCGCATGCTCGATGCCCATCCGATCGACGTGATCCACGAGGAGATCAGCGATATGAACCGCGGCGACGATGGGTGGCTGGAAAGCTTCGAGTTCGAGGACGGCGCGGTTCGCGAGTATCGCGGTGGGTTCCCGATGTATGGCTCGGAGTACAACGGCGGGCTGGCGGCCGAGGTCGGCTGTGAGCGCAACGACGACGGCACCGTCGTCGCCGACGACCACGGACGGACGAGCGTCGACGGTGTCTACGCTGTCGGCGACCTCGTACAGGGTCACAACCAGATCCCGGTCGCCATGGGTCAGGGCGCGAAGGCCGGAATCGCCATTCACATGGACCTCCGGACGTTCCCGCGGAGTGTCGACGAAATCGAAAAGCAGGGCGCAGTCGATCCCGACGAGGTGCCGGCGATATCCGAGGCCCTCCGGGAACAGGCGCGGGCGTTCCGTGAGACCGAGGCAGAAGCCGAAACCGAAACCGAGGCCACCGCCTCCGCGGACGACTGAACTCCGTAACGTAACTGCCTTATTCCACCGGTCTGAATCAAATTATACGCGCCGGTGGTCTAGTGGTAGGACCTGAGCCTTCCAAGCTCATGGCCCGGGTTCAAATCCCGGCCGGCGCATTTTCCGAGCGAAGCGAGGAGAATCGCCCAAAGGAATTTGAACCAGAGAGTGGAGCGAGCGAAACGACCGTGGTTCAAATCCCGGCCGGCGCATCGGTCGCTACCGCTCCCGATTACAATATTTTCCGGCTCAAACACCTCGATAAAAGGAGACGAACCCTCACGCGGTACTACAACTGTGTCACGGTGTGAGGAACGGTGATCATTCGATGGGCCTCAAAACACCGCTCCGAAACAACGGAACGAGTCAGGAACCCGCGCTACACCGCCGGACTGAACCGTCCGTCAACGCCCGTCACCCTTGCTCGCTGACCCACATCACCGATTATACCTAGTGGTATCAGGATCACCCACCCCTCCGGACGGTCCGTTTCCACGCTCTGCTCGAATCCTCGATAAACTCGATGAGGGTATCGGATCGTTGTCGAACGCTTCCCCGTCCTCACGGATTACTTCGATGAGTTGTTGAACGTGGGGGCGTTATCGGTCGTAGCTTTGTCACCGGGGGTAATGATGGCTGGGCATCTCCCCTCGGTGACGATTGATTTTAGCTGTCCGATTTTTGTCAAGACTAATCATTCTTTTGATACTTCGAGGGGTCGGACGTAATCCGTGTTATAGACCATTCGACGTTGAACTGGCACCTCCACCGCCACGGTGAGAGTCTCCGTAGACTACTCTGTGTGTCTGGCTCACTGATTCTTGACTGTGGGCTCATCTATTCGGTAGCCGGTATCGCACGGAACGATCCCGAGACGACCTATCGTATCACGCTGACCGATCTCACAACCCCCGGAGCGGCACCGGTTGATACGTTAAACGGGGTCTATTTCAGCGTCATTACCTTTTCTACCGTCGGCTGCGGAGACTTCTACCCTGCTAGTCCGCTCTCCCGGATTCTCGTCGGGATCGAATCGCTGATCGGGGCGCTGTTTATCCCCCTGTTCGTGTTCGCCATCGGTCGGCGCGTGGCGCGGTAGTGGGTCGCGTAAAACTCAGCAGACAAACTCGTCGGGGCTGACAGGCGGATTGCGATGTGTTGAAACGCTCCCGTCTCAGTCCTCTTCGAACACCATCTCTGCGACGACGTGGCGGGGGTTCTCGTCGTCGTCGTTTTCGTACTTGTAACGCGTGTCCGCGTCCTCATCGGTGGTGGCGGTGTGTGACCCGTCGCAGTACGGGTAATCGTTCGACAGCCCACACATACAGAGGTGAACACTGCCGCCCTGTTCTTCCAGTTCGTCCTCGCCGATGAGTTTCGGGCCGTTCGCGTCGTGGGTTATCTCTCGTGACACAACGTAGTAAGGGTGGGGAGTCACAAAAGTTGTGGGTGAATAACACGAACGCACGGACCCGTTGTGACCGACTACCGTCTGATTACGTGATTGGACGGTAGAGACGGGCGGTGAACACACCGATGAGCGGGGACACGCGTCCGCCGGTCGCCTACGTCGATGTGGTGACCGCTTGTGATGGCTCAGCCGTTGTTGTCCGCGTCCCACTCCAACCGGACCTCGTGGGTCGTTCCCTCCTCGGTTTCCCGGGCCCATTCGGTGATGAGGATGGAACCCCTCGGCGGGTTGCGTTTCACCACAGGTCCGTTATCGGCCGACCGTACTCCCTCAAATCGGCCGGTGAGGTCCTCGCGGAGTCGCTGGAGATGTGTCGCTGCCTCGCCACGGGTCATCTCCGTGTCCAGCACCGAGGACGCCTGCCGGTCGTCGGTGCAAACAAAGCCGACTGCGTTGACCGCAGCACCGAGCAACAACACGACACCGCTGAAGTACAGCCACGTGACCAACAGAAGGATGCCTGCGATGAGACTCCCGTCGCCGCCGCTCAGGGAGACGTACGCCTGGAACACCACCTGCAGAACCGCCCACCCGACGGCCCCGACCATCGTCCCCGGAACCACCTCGCGTGGCGCCAGATCGACGTTCGGAAACAGGTAGTACATCGGGAAGAAGGTGCCACAGAGGCTGACAAGCAGTAGTAAGGGGGCCGCAAAGCCGATCAGCGGGACCGACGGGAAGGCTGCGATAACGGCAGTCGTACCGATCATCGCGACGGCGCCGAGCGTGAGGGTACAAAGCACCACCAAACTATTCTTGATCTGGCCGAGAAGCGACCCCCGGGCAGCCGTTTCGTAGATCTCCGAGAACGCCGTATCGAGCCCGCGAAACACCTTTTTCGCCCCCCAGACGAGGGTGAGTGCTCCGATGAGAGAGTCACTGATCGTTGAACCGGTACCGGCGTCACGCTGTTCTTCGATCATCACCTCCATAACGCCACCGACCGATGGAGAGACGCTGTCTGTCGCCACCTCGATTATCTGCTGTTGTAGTTCGGGCGCGCCGAACACCGACACCCCGAGGAGAAAGAACATGAACAACGGAACGAGCGAGACGAACGCACTGTAGGCGATACTACCGGCGAGAAACGTCACGTTCTTGTCGTTGAACATGCGGGCAACGGATCTCACCCGGAGGATGACCGACTGAGCATCCATACCACACGCATCACGCGCGGGCACCGTAACAAACGGGAGCCTAACGCCCCGGTTAGCGTGGGTCGGTCGGCCATTACACCTAGCAGGGAGGGGAGAGTGGCTCCCCCGCCGTGCCGGTCACGCGCGTGCACGTAAGTGCTCTCGTCCGGACGCGTCAAGAACGGTCCGTGAACCGGTCACGGCGGGATGTAGGGCCGCGCTCGGGGCTGAGCTGTTCCCCGTGGTCGTGTGCCGTGTACGTGCACCGGTGGCGGTGTCAGTGAGCCTCAGAGGCTGGCAGCAGTCAGGATGCAGACGGGGAGCGACCCAGCAGGGGTGTGCTTGAGGCGGGCTTGTGCGGGAGAGTCGGATAACTGACTCCTAACAAAGTGTACAGCATCGGAACTGGTGGCCATGGTTTCCTTGCGAGTCCTCGCTGTCAACGCGGTCGTGGGCCTCGTCATCCTGATCATCGCGAACGCCGTCGGGCTGGGCGTACAGATATCGCTCATCACGCTCGTGGTGTGTGCGGTGTTAGGGGTCCCCGGTGCGATTCTGGTGATACTGCTCGCGGTGCTGAATGTCGCCTTCGCGGCCACGGTAGTTCCGGTGATTTTCGTATGAGACCGTCTACCGTACGGCACGGTTCGTGTTGTCGAACCGTCCGCCCGCCCGGCTGATGTTGTGACCGACCGGCCGGATCAGGAGAGCCTGGATATCGACGCCGTCGATCCGGCCAGCACCGCCACATCCAACGTCCATCGGTGCGCTCGACGGTTCTCCGGCGCGACCGCTGGCGGGTTCGGCAACCGATCCCCGTGCCCCGTCTCGCGTTGTTCGTGGATCGCGGGTCACTCGGCACCGACGCCGCTCAAGTTCCCGCCACCGTCACCACTTGAGAGTCCACCGGTCGAGTCGCTGTGTTCGCTCGCCCGACGCCGATGCTCAGAGTCGGACGGTCGAGACGGGCTTCGACCACGGGCTCAGATCCGCGACGACCCCCTCAACACCCCCGCCCGTCCTGCAACCACACCCATCCCGAACCCGGTAAAATGCGCGACGAGGGCAACACCAGGACCGGCGGTGAGGGCCGTCACGACGAGGGCGGCGACAACGGCCAGAACGGCTCTGCCACGGCGGCCTATGTCGACGGCACCGAGCACCCGTTCGGTGATCGGGTTTCCGGCGAGAACGTAGCCGTACAACGCGAGGACCGCACCGCTCGCCCCAAGAACGGCGACTGACGTGCCCAGAATCGCCCCGGCGAGCAGTTCCGCGAGTGCGGCGAGCGTCCCCGTTCCGAAGACGAACGCGTGGAACCGCAGACGGGTTGTCACCCGTTCGAGCGCGAGGCCGACAAGGCTAAGAGCCACGGCGTTCGCGAGAAGGTGACCCACGGAGGCGTGTGCATACACCGCGGTGAGGAGCGTCCACGGCCGCGATACGGGTGTGGCCAGCGCGAACCACGCCGTTCCGAGGCCAACGGCACCGCCGAGTCGCTGGCACAGGTGGACCAAACCAAACAGGACGAGGAGGTCGACCGTCGGACTGCTTGGATCCCGCATGTGCCATCCGTTGGGGCGGCCCCGACATAGGCGTGCCGCGCGTCGTCAGGGGCGCGTTAGCTTACAGTTACAGTTTGTCGCTCGTCTCGTCGAGGCAGTCTGTATCGACAAACAGGACGACGTGATCGCCACGTTCCACCACGGTGTCCCCACGCGGGATCACGAACGCGCCGTCGCGGGTGATCGCACCGATGACCGCCCCGGCCGGGAGGTCGGCGACCGATTCGCGGATGGGTCGGTTGACGAGGATACTGTCGGCGTCGATTTCGATCTCCAGCACCTCGGCCCGGTCGTCTCCGAGGATAGCAACGCTCTCGGCACGGTGTTCGCGGGTGAACCGCGTGAGTTCCTCCGCGGCCGCCTCACGCGGGTTGATCGCCACGTCGATGCCGACCTCCTCGAAAAGGTCGACATACTCGGGCGCCTCGACGGTCGCGACGGTCCGGTCGGCCCCGAGTCGTTCGGCCAAGAGTGCGGCGAGAAGGTTCTTTTCGTCGCTATCGAGGGCCGCGACGACGACATCGACGTCCTCAATATGTTCCCGTCGGAGAAAGGACCGGTCGGTCGCATCGCTTTCTAAAACGGTCGTGCCGGCGAGTTCCTCCGCAATCTCGCGAGCGCGGTCGGGGTCGCGCTCGACGAGTCGAGGCGTTAGCCCCTGTTTCTGGAGGAGTCTGGCCGTGTGGTAGCCCACATCGCTCCCGCCGATGATGAGGGCGTTCTCTGCACTCTCGACGCCCGGTGCGACCGCGTGGGCGAACGTGCGGACACTCTCGGGGCTGCCGATAACGACGACATCGTCGCCGGCCTGCAGAACGGTGTCCCCGCGCGGGATCACGACCTCGTCATCGCTTTCTCGGAACACGGCCGCGAACGTCAGCGACTCGTAGCGGTCGGCTTCCTCGACGGTCTGGCCCGCGATCGGGCTCGTCGGGTCGATCTCGAACTCCGCCATCTGGACGAGACCGTCGGCGAACGTCTCGACGTCTCCCGCGGCGGGGAGGCCAACGATCCGGGTGATCGTCTCGGCGGCCAAGAGGTTCGTCGCGACCATGTGGTCAACGCCGAACGCTCCCGCCGACGCCTCCCACGTCCGGACGAACTTGTCACTCTTTACCCGGGCGATCGCAAGGGGGTCGCCGACGGTCCGGGCCGTCCCGCAGACGACGAGGTTGGTCTCGTCGTCGTCGGTGCTGGCGATAACGATGTCGGCTTGCCCGATTCCCGCCTCCTGTAGGGTCTCGATGTCGGTTCCGTCGCCGGTGATCCCGAGAATATCGGCGTCGTACATCAGCGACTCGATCAAACCGCCGTCGAGGTCGATGACGGCCACATCGTGGGTCTCCGAGAGGCTCCGAGCGATCGACGATCCGACCGTCCCGGCTCCCACGATCACGGCGTACATCTCCGACCTCCCGCATCATGCATACTTGACGCATTTACACGGCGTGGTCAAGTGCATTTCCATCGGCCGGGGGCATAGCGTGGTGTGGCCCGGAACGGACGGGAACGGGGCGGGTGACCGGCGGTCGATCCTCGGTGTGGCGGGACGACCGAATCGGACCCGATAGGGACGCCGCCCAGCCCCGACTCGGAGTCCGTCGAGTATGTCGTGTGTCCGACCCGTCGTGTCCGCGGATCGAGCGAGTATAACCGTCGGTGATGGGACCTGCCGTCGACGAACTCTGGGGGGTGAGAACTCACCGCGGGACGTAGTCACAGGCGTCGTCGCGACCGTTTTTACAGAACCGTTCGAGCGTGTTGCTGGCTCGGTCGATGCCGTCGGTGCATTCCGCTCGGAGCAGCACCGGTTCTTTTTGTTTCGTTGGCTTTCGGTCACACGATACCGAGTACCAGTCCACGCGTGACTGCTGGCAGTTCGAAACCGTATGCGATGGGGCCACCCACGGCGGATGTGATGAATGTGGACTGCGGGTTTGCCCGACGTTCCAGTCCGGGGAGTCCCGGTCGCCTCCTCCACCCCGCGATCCGTCGAGCGACGGGCGTCCGGCGGCAGGCTGCTCGCTTCCGCGCCTGGCCCGATGTCGCCGGTGAACCACGACGGAGCATCCCTGCGGACACGCGCCGTGGACCGCTGTCCCCGAAGGACGAGGCTTCCACGTTGGCTCCCGAGGCCCGAACCGGTCTGACCGGACGCCCCCGAGTTCGGTCCCCGCTAAAGACCGTAGTGCGGGTCACGAGCAGGGCCTAACTGCCCGACCTAGTCCGTGTTGACGTATGCCGCTTCGTCTTAAGGCCCTTTCGACTCGGCGCGCCATCGGGCGGTCACGACGCCAACACGGACCGGGTGTACAGCGCGGCCGCGAGGGGGACGACGGCAGTCACGGCGACGACGGCCCAGCGGTGGTCGGTGATCCACGATCCGGGGTAGCCAAACAACGATTCGAGGGAGGCCGACAGCGCCCACACGAGCGCGATAAGGAGCGCGACGACACCGATTGCGAGTGCGATGCCCGCCGCAGTCGTCGGGTCCGTTCGCCCGCGGACGCCGGCGAGAAACACGACGATGCCGACCAGTGCAAAAAAGACCAGTCCCCAGACACCGAGGGGGCCGGCGGCGTAGTACTGCCCGAGTGCGGTCCCCCACCCCGATGCGGCCACGTATGGGAGGGCAAGCGAGACGACGACCGCGACACAGCCGGCGATGCCAAGTGCGGCAGCGACCTGCTCGGTACGCATACGCACCCGTGGTCCCGCCGGGCGGTTAAATGGCCTGCGTTCGTCGCCCGGGCGACGGACGCGACGTCGATGAGCAAGGAATTTAATCGCTGGCCGCCCATGTCGTGGTAGCGTGACGGATATTCACACCAACCAGCGTGTCGCGGTACTCGCGGACGCGCAGAACCTCTATCACTCCGCACAGAGTCTTTACTCTCGGAACATCGACTACTCTGCGTTGCTGTCGAAGAGCGCCTCGGACCGCGAACTCGTCCGTGCCATCGCCTACGTCATCCGGGCCGACTCACCCGAGGAGGAGCGGTTCTTCGAGGCACTCCAAGACATCGGCTTCGAGACGAAAATAAAAGACATCAAGACCTTCGGCGACGGGAGCAAGAAGGCCGATTGGGACGTTGGAATCAGCCTCGACGCCGTGACGCTCGCAAACCACGTCGACGTCGTCGTGTTGTGTACCGGCGACGGTGACTTCTCCCGGCTCTGCTCGCACCTCCGCCATGAGGGCGTTCGCGTCGAGGTGATGGCGTTCGGCTCCTCGACGGCCGACGAACTCGTCGACGCCGCCGACTCCTTTCTCGACCTCTCCGACCGCGAGGAGACGTTCCTACTCTAGGTCTTCGTCTCCGAGAACGCGTTCCTCGACGGACCGCCCGTGGTGCCGGTAGAACGCGGTCGCGTAGGTGTGTCGGAACGCGAAAAAGAGCGCCGTCGTCACCATCGACGCCACGGAAAGCGCAACGACCTCGGGCGTCGAGAGGCCGAGACCAGCACCGCCCCCGAGGAGATCCGCCACCTCCGGAGCGCCCCCGGCCCCGCCGCCCGCACCGCCGTCGGGACTCATACCCCCGCCGATGGGGCCGGGATTGTCGCCGCTCCCGCCGCCCAGCGGCCCCCCGCCGCTCGTCACCGCCCGGTATGTGATAAATCCCGTCACCGGGAGGGAAGCGAGACCGCCCAAAAGAACCGTGATGAGCGTGTAGCCAAGCGTCCCGGCGACGTTACTCCGGACGAAATCGATGCTCCCGGTGACGGCGTCGACGGGACCGGCGTCGTTGACGACGACGACGACCGGATAGAACTGAATGAGAAAGAGCACGACGAGATACGCGATCACGAGGACAACGACGGCTGCGGCCGCGACGAGTGTCGCCGGGCCGCCGGCCGCGGAGCCGGCGACGACCGCGATCAGGGCGACCACGACCAGGACGACGCCGAACGCCAACTGGATGCCGAATTCGACGAGCGTCGCGAGTAGGAGGTCGGCGTATCGGTCCCGACCCACGGTGGTCAGATCGGCGAGCGATGTCTCGCCGTCGAGTGCCGACCGTGCCATGCCGAGAACGCCCGCGATCATAAACGGTGTCACGAAGAAGGTGACCAACTGGAGTAGCGTCGGAGCGACGGGGATGCCGGCCAACTGGACGGCCCGTTGTGGAAGGAGCACCAGCGCGTAGACGAGGGCGCCGAGAACGAGGACGGGGTTGCGCGAGAGCGCGCCGACCGCCGTTCGGAGGGACCCGGTGGCTGTCATACTCATGACCGGGCGTAGCCGCCACATAAATGTGGTGTGTCGACCGCGCCACGGCCGCAGGCAAGGCATATATCGGTGCCCGCCGACCCCCGGATCATGCGCGTCAGCGTCGTCGGCGGGAGTACCGTCGGTCCGACCGAGACGGAGCGAGCACGAACCGTGGGTCGCCTGCTCGGCCGCCGGGAACACGTCGTCGTGTGCGGCGGCCTCAGCGGTGTCATGGAGGCGGCGTGTCGCGGGGCGAGCGCCGTAGGCGGCGAGACGATGGGCATTCTACCGACGGCCGACCCCGACGACGCCAACGACTACATCGACACCGCCGTCGCGACGGGGATGGGTCACGCTCGCAACGCGATGGTCGTAATGAACGGCGACGCCGTCGTCGCCATCGACGGCAGCGCCGGAACGCTTTCCGAACTCGGGTTCGCCGGTGTGTTCGACCGGCCCGTCGCCGGGTTGGGCACCCACGACGTGCCCGGCGTCGACGCCGTCGACACGCCAGAGGCGGCGGTCGACTACGTCGAATCCGAGGCCGACTCCGGCTCCCGTCCCTGAGGCGTTTCCTGCCCGCCGACCGCGGTCCGGGTTCGGTGCCACCGCTGGATCGCGACGGCGCCGAGCAGTGCGACCGTCCCGACGACGATGAGCGCCCCACCCACCGTCCACCGCCCGCGGAACCCGACGAGCATCAGCCCGAGGCTCGCGCCGAGTAGCCCGGCCTGTGTGAGGAGGGCGGCGAGAACGAACGCCCACAGCGTCGCGGCGGGGAGGGCCAGAATCGACTCGCTCAGTTCCCCCGTCGGTTCGGGGTCGTCCAACAGGGAGTCGGGATCTAACACCACGGTCGGAGTCGGGGCGGGATCATAAAGACCGTACCGTCTCGGGAGCGGAGGGCACGGCGCCGGCGCGGAACCCGGAACCGCCCGTGGTCGCTCACCACGTTCCGTGGAACGTATCGAACGACAACGAGTCCAAAGGCTCGTCGCCAACGGCGATGCGGTACTCGCCCGGCGTGAGCATCGGCTTGTGGAACTGGGGCCCGTCGTCGGTCGTGATCCTGGGACATCCCGTGTTGACGAACGCATCCATGTCGAAGTTTCGCAGTCGGTCCGGCGTCACCTCGTCCATCGTGATAAGATAGGCATTGTCGTTGTCCTCGACGATGGACTCGGCCACGTCCCAGCGGCCCTGTCCGATCTTCGTACAAAAGATGACCCCCCACTTCTCGGCGTCCATCGCCTTGTGCACCGAGGCGTAGCGCTGTTTCATGAACTGCTCGGTATCCGCGACGGTGACGACGTTGTTGACAGGGTCGGCGATCACCACCGTCTTGTCGGGGTGTTCCATCGCGAGACCGAGGGGGTGGAACTTTCCGCCGCCGACGTACAGCACCTGATCGGCGTCGATGTCGGCGGAGGCGTAGTTGCAGCCGAGCACCTGCCCCTCGTGGGTGAGGCGGTCGTCGCCTTTGCGGGTGTGGACGGTGAAGCCCTCGTCTTCAAGCCACTCCCGCATCTCCTCGAAGCGGTTCATGTGTTGGGCCGTCGTCACCAACCCCACGTCGCCGACGTCGAGTTCATCGAGCGAGTCCGCCATGATCGGGAACGGGTCGACGTTCGAAAACAACGGAACGTAGATGATCTTGTCCGACTCCTTCATCGGCGAGTGGCCGAAGTGAACGAACACGTCCGTCCGGCGCATCAGGTAGGTGTCGAGGTCACAGGCGCCGTAACAGGGTTGACCCGAGAGCATGTACGTCACGTCGTCGTCGGTGAGCGACCGGAGGTCATCGGCGACGGCCGGCCCGCGGCGTTTCAGTCCCTCGGGAAACTGGAGGCCGACCTTTGTGGCGTCTCGCTCCTCGACGGCCTCGACGATCCGGTCGAGTTCGTAATCCCACTCCCGGTCGTGTTTCAGCGACATCCCCGTGTTGCGAAGGTCACCCTCTGTGGACGCGTCCTGGCTCATTACTGTCCCGTTGCCGGCGAGGCCGTTTAACATCCGCGCCTCCACGAACAACGACCACGCGGCGGGTCACGGCCCGAGGTGAGATACGTCCGGCCGACCGATCTGTCAGCTAGTACGTTTTTATTCATCCGTGACGTATGACCGGTGATGGCAACGCCTCCGGATCGTCTCGACGAGGCTTTCGCGGGTTGTTCGTCCGTTCTCCTCCTCGCATCGTCGTCCGATATCGAGGGTGACGCTTGTATCTCTCTGCTGACCCGACACGGACCCGACCGGACGAACGTTCTCGGAGTGACCGTCTCCCGGTCTCCGGAGGATCGACTCGCGCTCTGGCAGCGCAGGGTTCCACAGGGACTCCCCAAGCGAGCGGCCATGATCGACGCCGGTCGGGGTGTTCGGCCCACGGCCAAAAGCGACATCGACGACCTGCCTCCGGAGCTCACACTGGACCGCCTGCCCGAGCATGCCGAACCGGTTGACCTCGGCGTCGCGGCCGCACGACGGCTCGGCGGTTGGGAGCCGACATCGGAGCCGACGGAACTCTGTCTCCACTCCGTGACGGCACTTGTTGAGGCCTTCGACCGTGACGCGATTATCTCGCTGGTCGACAGTCTGAACGGGCTGTGCGAGACGGTCGACGCGGTTGCCCACCATCATCTCGACCCTACGGCACACGACGACGAGACCCTCGCCATGTTCCGGCCGTTGTACGACGCGGTGATCGAGGTCGACGCCGAGGACGGGTGGCGGGTAGCGTTGGCCGACAGCGACGCCGACGCCCCCTCCTTCCGACGCTCGACGGCTCCACCCGGCGGGACGGCGAGCACCGATCCGGACCGGCCGGAAACGGTCCCTATTCCCTACTCCTTCGACCAGACGCTCAGTCTCATCTCAGACCCGCGGCGGCGAACGCTGCTCTACTGGCTGAAAGACGTGGGTAGCGGAACGATGACGTTCGACGACCTCGTTGAGGCGGTGGTAGCGCGCGAACGGTCGATTCCGGCCCGGGAGACCCCGGACTCCCGGGATGCGGTCCGTGTATCGCTCGCTCATGCCCACCTGCCGAAACTCGCTGACCTCGGCATCCTAGAGTACAGCCCCGACGGCCCGACCGTGCGGTACCACGGCAACCCCGCCCTCGAATCGTTTCTCAGATACGTGGAGACGATAGAACTGGGCTGATAGGGACGGCTCGGTAGCCCTCATAGTAACTCTTTTTGCCTGACAGTTACAGGGGACTCGTATGACAACCGGCCTCACCGAGGACGACCGGCGGCGAATCAGGGAGTTTATGCAGCGAGCATCTCGGAACCGTCGGCCGGACGTGTTGTGTCCGGAGGACGAATCGGAATCTCAGCCGGAGTCGGAGTCCAACGCCAAAGACGCTCGCGAGTGATCCATCACCGGTGTGTCCGGTCCGTACGTCCGCTCGGAGTTCACCCGGCCATCACGTGACGTGGCCACCGTTGACGCGCCGTCGTCGTGGCCGGTACGGGTGCCTTGGCGAGGGAGCGAGTCGGCCGGTCCGGCACGGACCGGTGCGGGCGTCCGGTCGCCGGCCGACTCACGGGCCGCGGCGTGTCCTGTCCGCATCGAGTCGACCGCGACCGGCATCTCCTCCCCACGGAGGTCATGAACTGGGCATCCCGGTTGGCGTGAGTCGCGCACAACGACAACGGTAGCCTCCGTGGAGCGTGCGAGGCCCGTGGGGCCGACCTGGCCGAACGGACCCGTGTATCGGGTTGAGACACAGGTGATGAAAGAGCGGAAGCAGTTTCGGCTGGTGTCGGTTCCAGTCGACCGGACAATCACCTGTCATCATATCCGTGCCGGGCGGTGCCACCCACTCGACAACTGGACCCCGAGCCGCAAGCTATCGCTTCAATCGGGCCCTTGCAGGCGGGTATCGGTGAGCGGCCGACTCAGGATAGGACCGAGACGGTCTGACGGCATGTTGACGACGAGAGCGGCGCTCGGAAGCACCGAGCACGAACCCTCGTGGTCACTCGTTGGCACGCTGGAGCTGCGATGACGTTTTGCGAGGGAAGAACGCTCCCAAAGCGCCTTCCGCATCGTTGACGATAGCGATGGGCTATCGCGCCGGGCGTAGAGCCCTTCGATGCGAGGGAAGGGATTTGAACCCTTGGACCTCTACAGGAGCGGATCTTGAGTCCGCCGCCGTTTCCGGGCTTGGCTACCCTCGCACGCACTACCGGTTTGCAGGGGGTGCTATTTCGGTCCTGCGGTTTCCCGCTCGGCGATTCCGAGGTGACCGACGACCGGCCCGACCTCCCACGGAACCGTGAGGGCACGGCGCTGGTCGGCGGCCCGCGGAACGACGAGAATCACATCCGCTCACAGTCACAGTACCCGATGCTGCACGTCCACGACCGCATCTCCGAGTGGCTCCCCGAGAACACGGAACACCGCTTCGAGCGCCCCCAGCAGTTGGCGTGTTGGCACTGCCGGTGGCTCGTTCTTGAGGAGTGTCTCCCGACGGTGTGCGGTCCGGCCGTCGTCGAGGTGGTCCGCGGGGAGCGTCGTCGTTTCACCGTCGGCCACGACGACGAGGCGTACACGCCACTCCCACTGGAAGTGGAGTTTGCGGATGCAGCCTACCGCTTCGGTCACAGCCAAGCCCGTCTCCGATACCGCATCGTCGCCGAGGTGATCGTCGGACTGATCGACTCCGATCCGCGGTCGTTCCTGGCGGTCCAACCCGGCCGGACGCCGACGCTCCCCGCGCCGTGCGCGGGTGGGAGCGACGAACGTCTACGTCTTCGGCGCGGGCCTCCTCGCGTTGGCCTTCGACGGGGGGAGACGGGGTGTCGACCGGTTTCCCGGCCGGATGGGTGGGCTTATTACTATCCTGCCACAATTACTTTAGGAATGTTTGACGATACGAACCGACGCCGGTTTCTCCAACTCGCCGGAACGGGGACGGCGCTCTCGATGGCAGGTTGTAGCGCAATCTCCGAGCAGATGGGCGACGACGCGGAGGGCAGCGGCGACGATTCCGCCGAACCGGTGACGGTCACGCTCGGCGTCCAACCCGACGAGGAGTCCTTGCAGGAGCTCCAGTCCGATATCCAGTCACGGGTCGAGTCGGGGGAACTCAGCCGAACGGAGGCACAGGCCGAGTTCCGCGAGGGTCAGACCGAACTGACAGCCGACGCCGTCGAGACGTTTCAGAACCGGACCGGAAACGTCTCCGTCTCCGTCGACGACAGCGTCAATCAGTTCGGCGTGGTGCTCATCTCCGGCGCGCCATCGGCGCTGATCGAGACCCTCTCGTTCGACGAGGTGAGCGGCCTGTTCCCCGCCTCCGTCTTCGAGGAGGCACGGACACAGTCCGAGGGTGCGGCGGGTGGAACCGGAACCGAGACCGGGTAACCCGCCTCGGCTGGGCTAGCTATCGACCTCGCCAACGTCGGCGACGACGTTGGCCAGCGACTCGCCCCAGGTCAAAAGCGACTCGTCGGTGCCAAACGGCGAGACACACTGGAGACCCAGTGGGAGGTCACCGACCCGACCGCACGGGACGGTCAGCGCCGGGGTGCCGCCGTGAGTCCACGGCAGGTTCATCGTGGGGTCGCCGGTCGTGTCGATACCTTCCGGTGCGGGGCCGGGGGCGGCCGGCGAGAGCACCACGTCGACACCGGCCTCCCGGATCCGCTCGCCGATCCGGGCGCGAAACTCGCGGGCCGCCATCCGGGCGTCGGCGAGTTCGCCCGATCCCACCTCGCGACCCTGTTCGATGAGATCGGCCGTCGCCGCGGCGTAGCGGTCGCCGTATTCGGCGAACAACTCCGCATGCGTGAGCGACAGCTCGGCCGAAATCAGTCGGTCGTGGCGGTCGTTGACCGTCTCGATGTCGTCGAGCATCGGGACACGACGGACCTCGTACCCGGCGTCGGTGAGTGCGCCGACCCCTGCCTCGACACCCGCGCGGCCGGCGGCCGTCGCCTGTTCGGTGTATGCACCCTTGACGACACCGAGAATCGGCCGCTCGTCGGGGTCGACCGGGTCCCAGCCGTCACAGAGCACACCGGCCGCCCGGCGCGCGCCGGCCACGTCGCCGGTGAAGATGCCGACGTGGTCGACGGACGGCGAGAACGGAATCACGCCGTCGCGCGGGATACGGTCGTAGCTCGGTTTGAACCCGACGATACCGCAGAACGCCGCGGGGCGGATGACCGAGCCGACGGTCTGAGAGCCGAGCGCGAGGGGGAACTCGCCGGCTGCGACACCGGCGGCCGATCCGCTCGAGGAGCCACCCGGCGTATGAGCGAGGTCGTTCGGGTTCCGGGTCGGAGCCGGATCGAAGTAGGCGAACTCGGTCGTGTGGGCCTTGCCGAGGTGGAGCGCACCGGCGTCAAGCAATCGGTCGACGGCCGTCGACTGTGACCCGGTGATCGCCGCCAGCGGAACGGACGACCCGGCTCTCGTGGCGTAGCCGTCGACGTGAAAGATATCCTTGACCCCGACGGGAACCCCGAACAGCGCCGGGCGCTCGGACGGCTCGTCGTATCGAGCCGAGAGCGCCGCTGCCTCCCGCGTCAAGCGGTCTCGCCGCCCGGGTTCGGGGAGAACGGCCTCGATATCGTTGTCGACCGCATCGAGCCGATCACAGCAGTCGTTGGCCAGTGCCGTGGGATCCCGGTCGCCGGTCCGGAGCGACCGGACAAGGGGGTCGAGGGCGTCTGGACTGTGGAACATCGTACAGTCACCGGACAGCACAGGCTATATTCTTTCGGGGCCACTGTCTCACCCGCCTCGGTGTCGCCAACGTTTCAGCATCGCGATCGGATGCTCCGGGTAGGGTGCCCTTCGGTGACGACAGGGTCGCCGGCGTCGGCCGGTTCTCCGGGGAGCGTACCCGGACGAAGGTTCGACAGTTGGCAGGGGTCGTAATGCTCCAACCGGACGAGGCGGGGTCGAAGCCCCAGTCGCAGGCGGTGTTTCGGCGCGGGAAACGCGGCTCGGGGGTTGATGTCCCGGCGCTCCTTGATTTCGGGTGGGGACAGACGGTCCCCATGCTCGTACTGCCCCTCTCCCCGTTCGCCCTCCACGACGACGGCCGACCCCCCGCCGGCCGTCGTCGGTCGGAGCGCATCTCCCCCTGTGACGCCGGACACCGTCGAGTCGGGCCGTCGGTGCCGCGACAGCGCCACGACCGATCACTCCCGCGCCGTGAGCGACGCTCGCCGTCCCTTCGGAACGACCGATCGGAGTTCGTCGTGAACGTAGAGCCCGACGCCGATCGGTTCTCGTTCGCCCGCCATCTCGTGTGTGACGATCAGATAGCCCCAGTCACCGTCCCAGTCGGGGTCGAGGTCGTCACCGGCGAGGAATCGGGCCGCCTCGTCGGGGCCGAGGTCGATGACGTTATGCGTCGCCCGGCCGCCGAACCGCTGGACCGCGTTCGTCGTCGGTTTCCAGTGTTCTTGACGCGTCCGCAGGAACGTCATCCCGATCCCTTCGGCGTCCGTCGGCGAGGGCAGATCCGCCGCGAAAACCCAGATCTTCCCCGCGCCCTTCTCCCAGAAGGTGTAGTTCTCGAACGTCTCGGCGTCGACGCCGAAGCGGTCACCCCACCACTCGATCACCTCGGACCGGGTCGCCCGCCCCGCCACGTCGCGGTCGTCGCTCGTCGACGGCAGGCGGTCGAACACCTGCCCGTCGTTTGTGGGATCGCTCATCCCGTCACCTCCAGTTTCGCACAGAAGAACCCGCCCGTATCGTTGTGGTGTGGGTAGATCCGGAGCGCCCGCTCAACGCTCGGGTCGTACTCCGCTCCCTCCCACTCGGTGACACCGGCAACCCCCTCGAGTGGCACGTCGACATCGGCGAGCCGACAGGCCTCGGTGTCGAGAACGTGATCGAGAACCGCCTCGTTCTCCTCGGGGGCGAACGTACAGGTGGAGTAGACGACGACCCCACCGGGCCGGGTCGCCTGCACCGCCCGCCGGAGGATCCCCTTCTGGACCCCGGCGACGCTGTGGACGTGGTCCAACGACCACGTGTCGAAGGCGTCGGGGTTCTTCCGAATCGTCCCCTCACAGGAGCAGGGGGCATCGACGAGTGCGGCGTCGAAGGCGTCGACGCGTGCGTCGTCGTCCCCGTCGCTTCCGAACGGTTTCAGCGAGAAGTTCCGGGCGTCGCGGTTGGTGACGACGAGGTTCGTCACGCCGAGGCGCTCGGCGTTGTGCCGGAGTGCGGAGAGTCGGCCGAGGTTGTTGTCGTTGCCGACGAGAAGGCCGCGGTCGTCCATCAGCGCCGCGAGTTGCGTGGTCTTGCTTCCGGGAGCGGCACAGGTGTCCCACACCCGGTCACCGGGGTCCGGGTCAAGCACCGCGGCCGGCAGGTTCGATACCTCCTCTTGGCCGTGGATCCAGCCGTGGGCGTGGGGCCAGTTACGTCCCGGCGACGCCTCCGGGAGGCGGAGTACACCGGGGTGCCAGTCGGTCGGGATGTGGCTGATCCCCGCGTCGTCGAACGCCTCACGCACCCGGTCGACCGTTGTCTTGATCGTGTTGACACGGACGACCGAAGGGAGGGGCCGGTCGCAGGCGGCCCGGAACGCCTCGGGGTCGTCGACGAGCGATTCGTACCGCTCCAGCGGAGTCATCGACCGCATTTCGCGGGGGGCCGGTTAGTGGGTTTCGACCGCGCGGCGGCCGGAAGGCCGCCGCGCCCGCCCTCCGTCGCCTGCCCGGTCGCCGAACCCTTCAGAGCGGGTCGATACCGCCGCGCCGTCCGTCAAGAACCGCAAACCGGTCGTCGCGCCGGCGTTCGAGCCAGCAAAGCAGTCGCTCGGCCCACATGAGCTTCCGGCGCTTCGCCGGTGATACCGACGGATCATCGAAGTCCCAGCCGGGGAACCGAAGCGAGGCGGCCCCGAAGGCGTCGGCGAGAAAGGCCGCTCGGTCGCCGTCGGTGAACCCGCCGTAGTTGACGACCGGGCCACGGGGTTCAGCCTGCGTCGTCGGGAGGACGTGTTCGCCGGCGAGACGTGGCACCCACTCCTCGACCGCATCGCGGTTGTCGCCGTGGGCGTGGACCGCCACGGGGACGCCTTCGCGGGTCAACCCGCGGGCGGTGTCTGGGGTCTTGTCCAGATCCGTCACCATCAGGTCGACCCCCACGCCCGCCTGAGCGAGCGTCTCCGCCGCCGCGGAGGCGGCGACCACCACGTCCGCACCGGCGGCGACGCCGGTCTCATCGGCGAGCGACGGCCCGGCTCCGGCGATGGCGACGGTCGCCCCGTCGATCCGATCGAGGCGACGCTCGTCGAACGGGTCAACGTTGGCTGCCAGTCGGTCCCGCGCCCGTTCGTCGGCTTTGGGGTCGAACCCAAAGTCACCGAGGATCCGCTCGTAGACGGGACTCCACGCGGCGTAGTTCACGGTGCTCCACCGATAATGAGGCCACAGCAACCGGTACGACACGAAGTACCCCTACCCGCGTGCCGCCCCGGTTTCCACGCCCTTCTTTTCGAAGCGTCCGGCATAAGTTTTCTCTTACTCCACAACCCTCGCGACGGTCGCGAGAACGGTATCGAGCGATCCGGATCCGCCACGAGCCCCGTCGGCGACGGCGGCGATGGCCGTCGGAGTTCCGAAGAGGAGCCGTCTGTCATCGTCCGGCGCGCCGGCGACGGTCGCCCCCGTTCCGCTGGCGGCGGCTACGAGGCGGTCGCACTCGGCCGACGAGAGTCCCCCGAGTTCGAACACCTGTGTCGTTCCGTCCCCGGCCGTCCCGTCGTCGCCTATGCGGGCGAGGTGACGGGCCAACTCGCGGTCGGTCGTCACGTCGAGTTCCTCGACCGTCACGTCACCGTCGGTCGTCCGGAGACGGTCCCGGGCGAGGGCGTCGCCGACGAGGGCGGCGTCACGCGTCTCGGCCACGTCGTGGGTCCGGACCACGTGTGCTCCCCGCTCGACGGCTATCGCGGTGGCGGCGAGACTCGCAGGGAGCGCGTCCTCGGTCGAGCGGTCGGCGATGTCGCGGAGAAAGTTCTTGCGGTTGATCGAGATCAGGATTGGCCGGTCGAGGGCCCTGAACTCCCGGAGACGGTCGAAGGTCTCCCGGTCGTCATCGAGGGTCTTCTGCTCGCTCCACCCCCCGAACGCGGGGTCGACGATGGTCTTGTCGGTCAGCCCCTCCCGTTCCAAGGCGGCGTAGATGTCGTCGACGTCCTCGACGGCGCCGGGCCGTTCGAGGTCAGGGGGACTCGCCATCTTCGCGACCGCGACATCCCGTTCGGCACAGACCCGTGGCATCTCCGGATCGGCGAACCCACAGATGTCGTTGACCATGTCGAACCCGGCGTCGAGCGCCGCCGCCGCCACCTCGTGGTAGCGCGTCTCGATGGAAAAGACGGCGTCACCGGAGACGCTTTCCATCGCCGCCACCGCGGTGTCGAGACGGTCGAGTTCCGCATCGGCGGACAGCACCTCGAAGCGCTTGTTCGCGGATTCCAGCCCGATATCGACGATGTCGGCTCCCTCGTCGATCAGTTCCGCATCGACGTAGGCGGCCGCCTCGCCGGGGTCGTTGAAGACGCTCGGGTCGTACGGTGATTCCTCGCTGACGTTCAACACACCCATGATCCGGGGTGGATAGTCGTCGCCGATGCCGAGCCCCGCGGCGTCCACGTTCTGCATGCCGTTTTCTGGGGACGCGAGCATTATATGTAACCCGGTCGCCTCCGCAAAGACACGCCGCTTTTATTCGCGCACTCCCTACCGTTGGGACGATGCCAAAGGTCAGTATCGGGCTTCGCGGCTGGCGCTTCGAGGAACGCGAGGTGTTCACCCCTGACGGTGAATTCAAACCGTTAAACGGGATCCCGGAGGAGCCACGGGAACGGCTCGTCCGTCTCGCATACCTCGTCGAAAAGCCCTGCGACGCCTGTTATCTGGTCCACGGCGAGGAGCACGTCGAGCGGTGTACGCCCGCGGCCATCGTCTACGGCGAACCCAACGAGGAGGTCCTGTTGTGTGGGACCCACGAGGCCGACTTTCTCTACTGGTACCGCGAGGCCGGCGGCAAAAGCCACCGCGGCGAGCCAACCTTCCGTGACGCGTTCCACGAGTGGTTCGCCGGTGGGGGCCGGGCACCGGAGGACTACGGCGGCCTCGACCACGTCGAGACCGACCCCGAAGCCCTTCCCGACCCGCCGGACCCGGAGGAGATCCACCGCCGGCTGAACGAGGAGTTCGAGGGTCGAACGATCGACCTCCGCGAGGGCATGGCCGACGACGACGTCGACCTCAACCCCGACCTCGATCCCGACGACGTCGACCTCGAAACGGATTACCCGTCATGACGACAGAACGGCCGGCCGTGGTTGTCGTCGACGCCGAGACGCCGGGGAACGTCGGCACCATCGCCCGCGCGATGAAGAACTTCGGGCTGTCCGACCTGAAACTGGTGAACCCGCCCGAACTCGACCCCGGTGGGGAGGCGTACGGCTTCGCCGGCCACGCCCGCGAGGACGTTCTGCCAAACGCCGAGACGGTGACCTTCGACGACGTGGTCGAGACACATCACACCGTCGGCTGTACTGCTATCACCGGCGAGGACAGCCGCCGACACGTCCGTTTTCCGTTCAAGACACCCGCGGAACTCGCCGACGACCTGCGGACGGTCGACACACAGACGGCGTTGGTGTTCGGCCGCGAGGGGCGTGGGCTCGACAACGAGGAACTCGGTCGGTTGGACGAGGTGTGTTCGATTCCGGCCAGCGCCGACTACCCCGTTCTCAATCTCGGACAGGCCGCGACGGTCCTGCTGTATGAACTCCGGGAACTGACGACCGAGGAGACCCAACTCCCCGACGTGGAGCGGGAGCGAGCCAACGAGGCCGATATCGAGCGGTTCCACGGCTTCGTTGCCGACTTTCTCGATGCGAGCGGGTATAAGGACGTGAAACGCGAGAAGACGCGCCGACTCGTCCGCCGTCTCGTCGGGCGCGCTCACCCGACCGACCGGGAGATACACACCCTGTTAGGGGTGTTTCGACGGGCGACCGGCCAACTCGAACACCGCCAGACCCTGCTCGACGAGTACGACGAACCGGACCGGTGGTAGGGCGCCTCGACCTCAGACAACGCCGAGAACGAAGGCGAACAACACCGCTGCGGTCAAGACGAGTGCGACGTGTCCGGCGGCGCCGACGAGAGCGACGAAGCCGGCGACGAGGCGTTCACTGTTGCGTAGCGGTTCGCCGAACGCTTGCGCTTCGAACGAACGGATGCTCATTTGTTGCCACCTCGTTCGGAAAGTGTGGGCAGGGCGGGGTAGCCGTATCGCCGATTCCCGGAACCGTGGACTCGGCGAAACCGGTTCCCGGCGGTCCGGAACCGGGATCACCCTTTATCAACCATCACCAACGCTTCGAGCGCGAGAACGGTCTTCTCGCCGTCGTTCGCGGTCGTCTCGACCCCCCAGCGGACGACGCCGTACTCCTCCCGTTCCTCGTCGACGCCGTGGATCGTCGAGTGGACGGTGAGTTCGTCGCCGGGGACGACGGGTCTCGGCCAGCGGAGCCGGTCTAACCCCTTCGCGCCGAGCGTCGCCGTCTCCGAGAGAAAGCCGTCGACGAACAACCGCATCGACATCGAGGCGGTGTGCCAGCCGCTGGCGATCAGGTCGCCGTGGATGGAGTCGGCCGCCCGCTCGGGGTCGGTGTGGAACCACTGCGGGTCGTACCGCTCGGCGAACGCGACCATCTCGGCCTCCGTCGCCTCGTACGTCCCGTGCGACTCCTCGTCCCAACGATCGACCTCGTCGAGGTAGACCGGCATCGCATCCATTCTCGGGAGCCGAGGTGAAGTGGGTTCCGCCCGCCCTTACGCCCGTTTTCCGATCTCCTCGCGGAGCACGTCGCTGACGATTTCGCCGTCGGCCTTCCCGCGGAGTGCACCCATGCATTCGCCCATGAGCGCGGAGAACGCGCCCATCCCTTCGTTCTCGACCTGTTCGGCGTTGCGCTCGATCACGTCGGTGACGGCCTCGCGGACCTCGCTCTCGGAGACGCCGGAGAGCCCGGCCACCTCGACCGCCGTCTCGGCGGTGAGGGAGGGATCGTCGGCCAGCGTCGTCAACACCTCGTCGACGCCCTCCTTTGCGAGGTCACCGTCCTCGACCAGTCGGAGGGTGGCGAGCAGGTGGTCGTCCGTGAGGCGGTCGACCGCCACGCCGTCGCGGCTGAGTTCTGTGAGCGTCCCTTCGAGGACGCCGGCGGCGAAGGTCGCGTCGACGCCCGCCGCGACGCTTTCCTCGAACAGGGGCATGTGGCGACCGTACGCCACCTGCTCGGCGAGGCCGGCGTCGAGGCCGTGGTCGGACCGGTAGCGCTCGACCTTCTCGGTAAGGAGTTCGGGCGTCTCCACGTCGACGAGGTCGAGTTCGACCGGCGGCACGTCCGTCTCCGGGTACATCCGCGCCGCGCCGGGGAGGGGCCGCAGGTAACGGGTCGTCGCCTCCGGGGTCGCGTCCCGGGTCTCCTCGGGGACGCCCTCGGTGGCCGTCTGCGCCCGCTCGGCGACGGCGTCGATGGCCAGATCGGCCGTCTCGGTGTCGTCGGCGACGATAGCGACGGCGTCGTCCGGGCCGGCGTCGACCGCCGCGCGAAGCGCCTCGACCTCGCTTTCGGTAATGCCGTACGCGGGGAGTTCGTCGGTGTGAAAGATTCCACCCGCGCCGTGGCGCTTGGCGTGGTCCGAGAGTTCGGTCCCCAACCGGCGGTCGGGCTGGATCTCGCGGCCAACCAGCCCGTCGAAGTCGTAGAGTGGGACGGCCTCGACGGTCCCGCCGTCGCCGATCGCACCCCGGATCACGCCGCTGTCGGTGTTCTCGAAGACGGCGGTCACGTCGCGTGGCCCCCCGACCGACGCGTCCCGGTCGGCGAGCGTCTCGGCGATGTCTAAGAGTTCGACCTGCCGTTCGACCTCGAGGCGGACGATCTCGTCGATCTGATCGAGCGCTTGGACGCCCTTGATCTCGACGCGTGCACCCTCGGCGATGGAGACGTTCACGTCCTGACGAATGGTGCCGAGTCCACGTTTCACCATCCCTGTCGAGCGGAGCAACATACCGATGCGTTCGGCGGCCTCGTAGGCCTGTTCGGGCGAGCGGATGTCCGGCTTCGTCCCGATTTCGACCAGGGGGATGCCGAGGCGGTCGAGGCTGTAGCGGACGCCGTCCTCGGTCTCCTCGATGCGACCCGCGCTTTCCTCCTCTAAGAGGAGGTCTTCGACACCGACCGAACCGGCACTCGTCTCGATCGTGCCGTTCTGTCCGACCAGCGCCGTGCGCTGGAAGCCGGAGGTGTTCGAGCCGTCGACGACGATCTTCCGCATGACGTGGGCCTGATCGACCGCCGACATGTCGAGCAGAGCGGCGATCTGGAGCGCCACGTCGAGTGCCTCGTCGTCGATTCTGTGAGGTGGTTCGTCGTCCTCCTCGACGAGGCAGGTCGTGTCGTAGGCCAGATACTCGAACTCGCGGTCGACGCGGCTCTCCTCGACGGCCGCCTGATCGAGTTCGCCGAGTTCGCTCTTTGTCGGGTGGAGATACCGGAAGAACCGCCGGGTCGACGCCTCGGGGTCCCGACGCTCGGTCGGACACGCACAGAACAGCTTCGTCGCGGTGTCGAGTTGCTGGTGGATCTCCAGCCCTGCGACGAGTCCGAGCGCCTCGTAATCGTACTCGCTCATTATCTCTACCTCTACCCGGCGAGCCTAAAAGCGTTCAGTCTGCCGGACGACGGATCCCTGACCGCCGGGGCCCTTTCGGTTCGACCGTTGTCGACAACGGACGAATACGTCTTCGTCAGGCCGCGAAAGTACGCACACTGAGGAATCTTTATCCGTAAGCGAGCAAGTCTTATTTGATGGTTGAAAACATGGCTGACGACGTCGAACTCCGGCGGACGCAACTCGCGACACCTGCCAGTGATCCCGACTTCATGGAGAGTGCCTCGAACAGCGACGCGGACGAGGTCTTTCTCGATCTGGAAGACTCCGTCGCGCCGAGCGCCAAGGTCGAGGCCCGGGAGCCGCTGATCGAGGCGGCACGGGACCACGACTGGTCGGGCAAGATTCTATCCTATCGGATCAACGGGATCGACACGAAATGGTGGTACGATGATATTATCGAGGTCGTCGGCCACGTGGGCGAGTATATCGACGACATCATCGTCCCGAAGGTTGCGGGACCGAGCGACGTGCATACCGTGGAGAACCTGTTGACCCAGGTCGAGGAGAACAACGGACTGGAAATCGGGGGGATCGGTCTCGAACCCCAGATCGAGGACGGCGAGGGCATCCACAACGTCCACGACATCGCCCACGCTTCCGATCGACTCTCCTCGATCATCTTCGGTCCCGGTGATTATTCGGCGGCGATGGGGACGCCCGGACTGGACATCGGGCAGTTCCCCGACTACCGCGGCCACTACTGGCACCACGCCCTCTCGGAGTGTAACTCCGCCGCCAAAAGCGCCGACCTACCGTGTCTGGACGGCCCGTACGCCGACATCGACGACCCCGACGGATTCCGCACGTCCGCGGAGCGTGCGAACATGCTCGGCTGTGACGGCAAGTGGGCGATCCACCCGAGTCAGATCGAGATCGGCAACGACGTGTTCGCGCCCGACCCCGAGATCGCCGAACGCGCCGAACGCATCGTCGAGGCCTACGCCGAGGCGATGGAGGAGGGTAAAGGCGCCGTCTCCGTCGACGGCCAGATGGTCGACGAGGCGACCAACAAGATGGCACAGGACATCGTCGCCACGGCCCGCGCCGCCGGCATCCTGTAGGTCGGTCGGCTCACTTCCGTTCTTTTTTCCACCGCCGACGGATCAGCGTCCGCCGCGTCAGTCCAGCGGTTCGACGAGTTCGACGACGTGACCGTCCGGGTCCTCGATGAACGCCGTGCGGGCCCCGGCCGCCGGTTGGTCGCCGGGTTCCTCGACGACCCCATGGTGGTCGACATCGTCGAAGACGGCGTCCACGTCGTCGACGCCGATGGCGAGGTGGTCCCACGCCGTCCCCTTCTCGAACACGGTTTCGCCCTCGGTTTCCGAGAGTTGGAGTTCGACGCCGTCCTCGTCGGCGACATAACGATTCTCCGTCTCGCCGTCCGGCGTCTCGAAGGACCACGACTCCTCGAAGCCGAACTGCTCGTAAAACCCGATCGACTCGTCCGCGTCCGCGACGTTCAGGCAGACGTGTATGAGGTTCATTCCGTCCCGGACTCGGCCGCGCGGCGATAAAAAGATGCCTGAACGGGTTAGACCGCGAGGTAGTTTGCGACGGCCTCCTCGTCTTCGAGGTCGGTCGCACCGAGTTCCGTCTCGATACGGCCGTTGTCGATGACGTAACACCGCTCGGCGAGTTCGCGGATCACCCGGAGGTTCTGCTCGACAAAGAGCACTGTCACCCCGAGTTCCTCGCTCATCCGCCCGATATCCGCCGTGATCTGTTGGACGATTGAAGGCTGGATGCCCTCCGAGGGTTCGTCGAACAACAACAGGTCGGGGTTCCCTGCGAGTGCCCGTCCGATGGCGAGCATCTGTTGTTCGCCGCCGCTCACCGTCCCCGCCTTCTGTCCGCGGCGCTCGTCGAGGCGGGGGAAATATTCGTAGACGCGGTCGACGAGGTTCTCGGATTTGTGATCGCTGATAGACCGGCCCATCCGGACGTTCTGGTGGACGGTGAGATCCGGAAAAACGTCCCGTCCCTGGGGGATATACCCCATTCCGAGGCGGGCGCGGCGGTTGGCCGGGAGATCGGTCACATCCTCCCCTTGGTAGGTGACGGTCCCTTCCGTCGGGGAGAGAAGCCCGATAACCGTCTTCATCAGCGTGGTCTTGCCGACGCCGTTGCGGCCCATGATCCCGACGGTCTCGCCGGCCTCGATCGACAGGTCGATATTCCGGAGGATTGGAGTGCTGCCGTAGGAGACGTCGATCCCGTCGAGTGCGAGCACGGTGTCGGTCATCAGTGGCCCTCCCCGAGGTAGATCCGACGAACCTCCGGATCGTCCTCGATCTCGTCGATGGTTCCCTCGGCGAACACCTCGCCTTGATGCAGGACCGTCACCGACTGAGCGATCGAACGCACGAAGTCGATGTCGTGTTCGATGACCAGAAGCGTCACGCCCCGGTCGTTCAGCCGGTGAACGTACTCCGCCGTGCGCTCGGTTTCCTGAACCGACATACCCGCCGCAGGTTCATCGAGTAGGAGGAGGTCGGGATCGAGTGCCGCCGCCATCGCGATTTCGAGCCACTGCTGTTGACCGTGAGCCAGATCGTCTGCCCGAGTGCCGGCCTCGTCTAAGAGATCGAACGACTCCAACGTCTCGTCGATCTCCGCGTCGATGTCGCGGCGACTGACCTCGCGTTGGAGCGGAATATGGACGTTCTGCCGGACGCTCAGGTCGCCGTACACCGCGGGCACCTGAAATTTCATACTCAGTCCCTCGCGGGCGCGGTCGTGTTGTGAGAGGTCGGTGATATCCTCGCCGCGGTAGAACACCTGCCCTGCCGACGGCTCGAGTTGGCCGACTATGAGCTTCAACAGGGTGCTCTTACCCGCGCCGTTCGGTCCGATCAGACACCGGATATCGCCGCTCTCGATCCGCAGGTCAACGTCGTCGACGGCCATGAGGCCGCCGAACTGTTTTGTCAGCCCCTCGGTTCGGAGCAGGGCCGCCCCCGCAACGTCCGTCGTTGTCTCGCTCGCAGTCACGACGAGTCACCTCCACCCGGAAGCCGATTCAACAGCCACGGGAGCCGTGCGTGAATCTGTGGGACAAACCCCTCGGGGAGGCCGAGGATGACGATCAGCAACAACGCCCCGAGGATGATCTGTGAAAACTGCCCGCCGAACACCGACAGTTTCTGTGAGATGAAGGTGACGACGAACGTCCCGATGATGGCACCGCTGAGCCACTTGCGGCCGCCGGTCGCGACCCAAATGATGGGAAGCGCGGCGAAGGTCAGCCCGAACACGCTGGGATCGATGTAGTTTCCCCAGGAGGCGTAGACGATGCCGCCGAAGCCGGCCAGAGCCCCCCCAAGCGTGAACGTACCCAACTTGACCCGTCGGGTGTCGTAGCCGAACAGTTCCGTTCGCTCCTCGTTTTCGCGGATCCCGACCATCACGTATCCGAGGTCGCTGTTGACCAGAACGCGGAGACCGAGATACGTCACCAGCAACGTCCCGACGACAAAGTAGTAGAACGGCACGTCGGCGACCCTGATGGCGGTGTCCCCGATGCCGAGCGCGAGGCTGGGAATCTCGGTCATACCGTTGAATCCGCCGAGTCGGGCCGTTCCGACGGCCCACTGCTCTCCGGCGGTCTGGCCCATGAACGTGTTCAACACGAGGGTAACGGCCAGCGTGATGATGGCGACGTATACGTCGCTCACACCCCCGTAGAACATGAAGTAGCCGATGACAAAGGCGAATCCGGCGGCGACGAGAACGCCAACGGTCAGGCCCGCGACGGTGCCGAGCGGGCCGGTGATGTTGATGCTGACAACACCGAAGGTGTACCCCGCGACACCGTAAAAGGCGACCTGACCGAAACTGAAGATGCCGGCGTACCCCCAGACGAGACACAGGCTCAGCCCGAGGAACGCGGACGCGAGCAGAAAGGCAGTGTTGTTGACGTAGTACGTCGACCGGAGCATCGGGTACACGAACAGGAAGCCGACGAGGGCGACAAAGGCGGCCCAGAAGGCGCGGCTGTTTCCGAGCGTGTTCGGTCCTTCGAGCGCGTCTCGGACGCGTGTGAGCGGGCCGTCCGGCGCGTCGGCCGTCGACCGCTCGACGCCTGTGGTGGTTTCGCTCGCCATCTCAGGCCTCCTCTTCTCGAATCTGGTTCAGGAGTCCGGTAATCCCTTGGGGAAGAATCCGGATAATGAGGATTGTCGTCACGAGCAGCGCCATCCGCCCCGCGAACGTTCCGAAAAGGTTCGAAAAGAGGGCGTTGATCGCGCCGAGCAACACGCCGGCGCCGGTCGTTCCGACCAGCACCGACGCTCCCCCGACGACAACGGTGACAAACGCCTCGACAAGAAACGTCGACCCCATGCCGGGGACGATGGTCATCGTTGGCGCGTACAACGCGCCTGTCAGTCCGGCCAGCGCCGAGCCAATACCGAACGTCAGCAGGTACATCCGATTGGTGTCGACGCCGAGTGCGCGGCTCATCTCCTCGTCCTGAATCGTTGCGCGGGCGCGCGTCCCGAACTCGGTGGCCGTAAACATCCAGTAGAGCGCCCCAAGCAGCGCGAGGCTAGCCCCCGCGAGCAACAGTCGATAGGTGGAGTACGAGAACGTGCCGTACTGGATGTTTCCCAGCGGGGTCCCGATGCTGTCGAGCGACGACCCGAAGACGACCCGTAACCCTTGGATCATAATGAGGCTAATACCCCAGGTTGCGACCATCGAATCGAGCAGGCGACCGTACAGCCGTCGGACGACGGTGAACTCCAGAATGAGGCCGAACACCGTGGTGGTGGCGACGCCGACGACCATCGCCGCCACCAGCGGTAGGCCGGCGTGGTAACTGAGCGCCGTGCCGTACGCTCCGACGGTGATAAACTCCCCGTGAGCCAGGTTGATGACACCCATCATCCCGAAAATAATGGCCAGTCCGACAGCCGATAGAATCAGAAAGCCGAAACTGTCGAGAAACTGGAGGAGGAGGTTGAGTACCTGCGGGAGTAACGCCGTCATCGCTCCCGGTTAGACTCCCTCGGGTTCGTACTGGGTCATCTCCTCGTCCTCGCTCGCGCCGGTGGTCTCGGTGAGGTCACAGCCGGGGTACGGCGTCTCGCGGAGCCAGTACGGCTCGACGGCCTGCTGGTTCTGGAAGGAGATTTCGTGGTTCTCGTCGGCCCGGGCCAGTCGAATCTGGTGGGTGACGTGGTGGGTCTCGGGGTCGGTCGTCACCGTGCCTTCGGGCGCTTCGACCGTGATCGGCTCCTCGTCGAGCGTCGCCAGTATTTCGTCCTGGTCGGTGGTGCCCACCCGCTCAACGGCCTGCTTGTACAGGTACGTCGTGAAGTACGAGTTCTGGGCCATCTGACCGACGTAGTCCGCGTCGGGCCACCGCTCGTAGTAACCGTCGACGAACGTCTGGTTTTGATCGGTCGGAATCTCCTGCATATAGTTGACGCCAACGTACATGTCCGTGAGCGCCGGCGGGTCGAACCGCAGGTGTTCGTACCCCTGTGCCATGTTAACGGTCGTCGACATGGGCACGTCGAGGCCGGCGGCGTTCTTCTGATCGTAGAACGACGCGTGGTTCGAACCCACCAGCAGTGTCACAAGCAGGTCGGGGTCGGCTTCCTGAATCCGGTTGATCGTCGAGCCGAACTGGGAGACATCCAACGGGATGAACTCCTCTTCCATGATGTTCGCCCCGACCTCGTCGGCGATCTTCCGGTACCAAGCGGCGGTGATCTGACCGAAGTTGTAGTCGGCCGCGATGGTGTAGATGTCGTTCCCGAACTCGTTGGTCAGAAATTCGAGCGTGGTCGAAATCTGTTGTTCCGGCACAGCACCGGTACACCATGTGTACGTGTCACAGACGCCGCCCTCGTACTGGTTCGTATAGAAGTATAGCTGCTGGTTCTCGTCGACGATGGGCCGGATGGCCTCGCGGGAACTGCTTGCAAAGCCGCCGAACAGGACGTCGACGTCGACCCCGACGATCAACGGGCGGTCGTCCAACCCGGCGTCGTCCAGGACCACCTCGACAACCACCTCGAACGACACGGCCTCAAGTTCGCCCCCGACCCCGCGTCGTCGAACCGGTCGACCATCGTCGGCGGCATCGGCAACAACTCGACGGGCGCTCACTCGGTCCGCTACGGCATCACGGACGCCTACACCGAGGAACTCGACGTGGTGCTCGCCGACGGGTCGTTGATCCACACCGAGCCCATCGTACTCGACAGCGACCGGTGGGAAAAGAAAATCGCAGGGGACGGTCTCGAAGCGCGGATCTACGAGACCGTCCGCCGACTGGTCGAGGAACACGAGGGGGAGATCGACGACAAGTATCCCGATCTCAAGCGATCCGTCTCCGGGTACAACCTCCAGAAGGTCATCTACGAGAACGACGAGGGTGAGGAGGTCATCAACCTCTCGAAACTGTTCGTCGGTGCGGAGGGAACCCTCGGCGTTATCGTCGAGGCCGAAATCTCGCTGGTCACCCTCCCCGAGGAGACGACGCTCGTGCTCTACTGTTTCGACGACCTCGTCGAGACGATGCAAGCGGTTCCCGAGGCACTCGACTTCGACGTCAGCGCCGTGGAGTTGATGGACGACGAGGTGTTCGCGCTCGCGGCCGATTCGACGGAGTACGCCCAGTACGTCGAGATGATCCCCGACGGCACGAAGGCCGCGCTCATGCTGGAGTACGACTCCGAACTCGTCGACGAGTTTGAGGAGGCCATCGCCGAGACGAACGACTACTTCGTCGACAACGGCGACGCCTTTCACGCCATCGAGGCCTACACCGAGGAGGACCAAGCCGACATCTGGAAGCTCCGGAAGGCGGCGATTCCGCTCCTGATGGGAATGGAGGGCGACCCCAAGCCGTACCCGTTCATCGAGGACGCAACGGTTCCCCCCGAAGAACTCTCAGAGTACGTCTTCGAGTTCGAGGAGGTTCTCGAGAACCACGGCACCTCCGCGGCCTACTTCGCTCACGCCGGGAGCGGGACGCTCCACATCCGCCCGATCCTCAACCTCAAGGAGGACGGGGGCATCCAGACGATGCACTCGATCACCGAGGACGTGACCGACCTCGTTCTCGACCACCACGGGGCGTTCTCGGGCGAACACGGCGACGGGATGGCGCGCACGGAGTTCAACCCCAAGATGTACGGGGAGGATCTCTGGAACGCGTTCAAGGAGCTGAAAACGACCTTCGACCCCGAGTGGCAGATGCACCCGGGCAACGTCGTCTACCGTGACGGCCCCGACGATATCGGACCCGACTCCGAACGGGGTGTCGGTGCGGACATGCGCGAGAACCTCCGCTACGGTGCCGACTACCAATCGGTCGAACCCCAGACCGCACTCGACTTCGACGACGAGGGCGGCTTTGCCCACCTCGTCGAACTGTGTAACGGCTGTGGCACCTGCCGCCAGACCGACTCAGAAGTGATGTGCCCGACCTACCGCGCGAGCCAGGAGGAGATTCAAACGACGCGTGGCCGGGCGAACATGCTTCGGGCGGCGATCAGCGGCGAACTCGACGAGGACGAAATCTACTCCGACCGCTTCCAGGAGGAGGTGATGGACCTGTGTATCGGCTGTAAGGGCTGTAAGAGCGACTGCCCGACCGGCGTCGACATGGCGAAGCTCAAAACCGAGGTCAAACACCAGTATCATCAGGAGGAGGGTGTGAGCCTCCGCGAACGTGTCTTCGCCAACATCGACACGCTGTCGAAACTCGGCTCGATGTTCGCCCCGGTCTCGAACATCGCCCCCAAGATTCCGGGCGCGCGGACGGTGATGGAGGAAGCGATCGGTATCTCCAGCGAGCGCGAACTCCCCACCTTCGCGAGCGAGAGCCTCGAAGACTGGTTCGAGGCCCGCGGCCGGTGTCAGGTGCCACCGAGCGAGGCACGCGACCAGGTGTTGTTGTTCCCCGACACCTACACCAACTACATCTACCCCGACGCGGGGAAGGCGGCGGTTCGTGTTCTCGAGGCGGCCGACGTGTTCGTCCGCATCCCGGACGGCGTGGCTCCCTCGGGACGCGCAGCCTTCTCGTCGGGCATGCTCGATCTCTGCCGGGACCGCGCCGAGACGAACGTCTCCGTGCTTCGTGACGCGGTCGACGACGGCTGGTCGGTCGTGTTCATCGAACCGTCCGACGCCGTTATGTTCCAGGACGAGTACCGCGACCTGCTCTCCGGGTCGGCCGTCGAGACGGTCGCCGACGCGGCCTACGGGATCATGGAGTATGCCGACGTGACGGACATGACCGACGCCGTCGAGTTCGGCCAGCCCACGCGGTCGCTCTCCTACCACGGCCACTGCAACCAGAAGGCGACGAACAAGGACCACCACGCCCTCGGCGTGCTTCAAAAAGCGGGCTACGAGGTCGACCCGCTTGACACGACCTGCTGTGGAATGGCCGGCTCCTTCGGCTACCACGAGGAACATTACGACATCTCGCAGGCTATCGGCAGTCTCCTGTTCGAGGAGGTCGATGAGAGCCCGGGTGACGAGGTGACCGCCCCCGGCGCGTCCTGTCGCTCGCAACTCGGCGACGAATACGACGACCACCCGCCCCACCCGGTCGAGAAACTCGCGGACGCGCTCGACTAGTCGGGGAGAGAGCGGTCACCCCTGCTCCAGCTCCGGGTTTACTCCCGGTTTCACCACCTATATTTCGGTCGCCGCCGACCTGTGGTTGATGTCAGGTTCGGAGTTTACGATTGCGATCGATGGCACCGAGGTGACCGCAACGTGGACCGACGAAAGCCCGCGGACACGTCGAGCGCTCGCCGATGCCCTGCCGTTTTCGCGGGAAGCGACGCGTTGGGGTGACGAACTCTACTTTCGAATCCCCGTCGACGTGGACGCTGAGGACCCACGGACGACTGTCGACCCGGGGACGGTCGCCTACTGGCCGCGGAGCTTGGCGCTGTGTGTGTTCTGGGGGCCAACGCCGGCAAGCACGGGGCCGGAGCCGAAGGCGGCGTCGCCGGTGAACGTCGTGGGGAGGATCCCCGATCTGTCGCCGTTGGCGGCGCTTCCGGATGGCGCCGGCGCGACGGTGGAGCTCTCGGAGTGAGCTACAGGTAGCCGTTCTCGACGAGCAGTTCGCCGTTCAGCAGACTCGCACCGGCCGCACCGCGGATGGTGTTGTGGGCGAGACAGTCGAACTGGACCCCGTTTGTTGTCGACTGGACCCCACCGACACAGATCTGCATCCCTTGTCCGCGCGTCCGGTCTAGCCGGGGTTGGGGGCGTTCGGGGTCGTCGAAAACGTGGATGAGTTGGTTGGGGGCGCTCGGCAGATCGATGCCGGGAAACTCACGCATCGCGTCGGCCACCTCGCCGGCCTCGGGGCCGTCGGCGAGGTCGACGAAGACGTTCTCAAGATGGCCGTCGAGGGTCGGAATCCGGTTGCACGAGGCGGCGACGTCGACATCGTGCCATGTGAGTTCGGCGCCGTCGAAGTCGCCGAGGAGTTTCCGTGACTCGGTTTCCATCTTGTCTTCCTCGCCGCCGATGTTCGGGAGGGCGTTGTCGATGATCTCCATGGAGGTGACCCCGGAGTAGCCGGCGCCGGAGACGGCCTGGAGGGTGGTGACGTTGACGTGGTCGAGACCGAACCCGTCCACCGCCGCCAGCGGCGGGATCATGGTGATCGTCGAACAGTTCGGGTTCTTCACCAGCGCGCCGTCCCAGCCGCGTTCGTCGCGTTGGACCTCGATCAGGTCGAGGTGGTCGGGGTTGATCTCCGGGACGGTCAGGGGCACATCCTCGGCGAGGCGGTCGTTCGACGAGTTCGACGAGATGACGTAGCCCTCGCGGGCGAAATCCTCCTCGACGTCGACGGCGACACTCGAGGGGAGCGACGAAAAGAGGAGGTCGACATCGTCGGGGACGGCGTCCGGTTCGGTCGAGCGGACGGTCATCTCCGCCACGTCGACGGGGATGGGCGAGTCAACCCGCCACTTCGCCGCCTCGCGGTACGGCTTGCCCGCGCTCTCCTCGCTCGCGGTGAGCGCCGCGAGTTCGAAGGTCGGGTGTCCGTCGAGAAGTTGGATGAAGCGCTGTCCGACCGCACCGGTCGCACCGAGAATGCCGACTCGTACTGACACTGACATTGGAGTTTCGTGCGGGGCACTCGCATAAGGCCGTTTGGATTCGCGGTGACCCGGTGTGCCGACCGACACACTAACGGGGGATTTTCACGTAGAGGCGTGCATGTTCCACAAGGTCCTCGTTGCCAACCGGGGCGAAATCGCCGTCCGGGTCATGCGTGCCTGCGAGGAGTTGGGGATCCGAACGGTCGCCGTTTACAGCGAGGCCGACAAGCACGCCGGTCACGTTCGGTACGCGGACGAGGCGTACAACGTCGGGCCGGCGCGAGCGGCCGACTCCTATCTCGATCAGGAGGCGGTCCTCGAGGCCGCGCGCAAGGCCGATGCCGACGCGATCCACCCCGGATACGGCTTTATGGCCGAGAACGCGGCGTTTGCCGAGCGCGTCGAGGCGGGCGACCTCACGTGGATCGGCCCGCCGTCGGCGGCGATGGAGCGCCTCGGCGAGAAGACAAAGGCTCGGAGTGTGATGGCCAACGCCGGCGTCCCGGTGGTTCCGGGGACCGATCCGGTCGATGACCCATCCGCGGTCGAGGCGTTCGCGGACGAACACGGCTACCCCATCGCGATCAAAGCCGAGGGCGGCGGCGGCGGACGGGGGATGAAGGTCGTCGAAGCCCCTGACGAAATCGAGAAACGACTCGCAGCCGCAAAGCGGGAGGGCGAGGCCTACTTCGACAACGACTCGGTGTATCTCGAACGCTTTCTGGACGCCCCGCGACACATCGAGGTGCAGATCATCGCCGACCACCACGGCAACGTGCGCCACCTCGGCGAGCGGGACTGTTCGCTCCAACGTCGCCACCAGAAAATAATCGAGGAGGGGCCGAGTCCGGCCCTGTCCGACGACCTCCGTGAGCGGATCGGGGCGGCCGCCCGCGAGGGGATCGCCGACACCGACTACACCAACGCCGGCACCGTCGAGTTTCTCGTCCAGGACGGCGAGTTCTACTTTCTCGAGGTCAACACCCGCATCCAGGTCGAACACCCCGTCACCGAGTGGATCACGGGCATCGATATCGTCAAATCGCAGGTGCGCGTTGCCGCGGGCGAGGAGATCGGGTTCGAACAGGAGGCGGTGGAGATCGACGGCCACGCCGTGGAGTTCCGCATCAACGCCGAGAACGCGGCGGACGACTTTGCGCCCGCGACGGGTCGACTCGACACGTACGACCCGCCGGGCGGCATCGGCGTCCGCGTCGACGACGCGGTGCGACAAGGCGACGACATCGGCGGCGATTACGACTCCATGATCGCGAAACTGATCGTCCACGCCGGCGACCGCGAGGAGTGTCTCGCCCGCTCCGAACGCGCTCTCAGGGAGTTCGACATCGAGGGCATCCACACCGTTGTCCCGTTCCATCGGCTGATGCTCACGGACGAACGGTTCACGGCGGGCACCCACACCACGAACTACCTCGATCAGGACCTCGATCCCGGGCGCATCGACCGGGCGGTCGAACGTTGGGGGCCGGACGAGGAGACCGACGGGAACGAGAACGGGCACGAGGACGGGGACGTGACCGAACGCGAGTTCACCGTCGAGGTCAACGGCAAGCGATTCGAGGTGAACTTGGAGGAACGTGGCGCCCCCGAGATACCGACCGGCGGCGGATCGGGTGGCGACCGGATGGAGCGCCCCGACGCCGCCACCGCCGACGACGGCGGGGAGAAGGCCGTCGCCGGCGACGGCGAACGGATCGAGGCCGAGATGCAGGGCACGGTCCTTTCGGTGGAGGTAACGGCCGGCGACGAGGTGGCGGCTGGCGACGTCGTTCTCGTGTTGGAGGCGATGAAGATGGAAAACGACATCGTCGCAGAAAGCGGCGGCACCGTCTCCGAGGTGCTCGTGAGCGAAGGCGAGAGCGTCGATATGGGCGACCCGATGCTCGTTTTGGAATGACCGACACGCGCCGCCGTCTGCTCAATGCCCTCTCGGCGGCCGACGGGCCGGTGTCCGGGCCCACACTCGCCGACCGTCTCGGCGTCTCGCGGGCGGCCGTCTGGAAACACGTCGAGGCGTTGCGCGACGCCGGTTTCGAGGTCGAGAGCGAGTCGGAGGGGTACGCCGTCCGGTCGCTCCCCGACTACGGTGCAGCGGCCATCGCGTTCGGCCTCGACGCCCCCTACGCTGTCGAGTACCACGACCGCCTTTCCAGTACGAACGACCGGGCGCGAGAACTGGCGACAGAGGGTGAGACGGACACCGTCGTTGTCGCCGGCACACAGACGGGCGGTCGGGGGCGGCTCGACCGGTCGTGGCACTCCCCGCCTGGGGGCGTCTATGCGAGCCTGCTCTGTCGCCCGGACCGTCCCCCGGCGCATGCCCCCGTATTCACACTGGCGGCTGCGGTGGCCGTCACCCGCGCCTGTCGGGAGGTGGGCGTCGACGCGGTGATCAAATGGCCAAACGACGTGTTGCTGGGCGGCGACGAGCGGAAACTGGCGGGGATCCTGACCGAGATGGAGGGCGAGGCCGACCGCGTCTCGTGGCTGATCGTCGGGGTCGGCGCGAACGTCGACGTCGCCGCCGCCGACCTGCCGGACGGGGCGACGAGCGTCCGCGCCGCGGGCCACGGCGAGGGGTCGGAGGCCGTCGACCGGCGGCGCTTCTGTCAGCGGGTGATCGAGACGTTCCATACCCTCCGTACCGACCCCGAAGCGGTCCTGCCCGCGTGGCGGGAGTACGCCGCGACGCTCGGGCGGGCGGTCCGTGTCGAGACGCCCGCGGGTGTCGTCGAGGGCGAGGCCGTCGACATCCGGTTCCCGGGGTCGCTCGTCGTTTGTACCGACGGCGGGGAGCGTGTCGTCCACGCGGGCGACTGCGAACACCTCCGACCGGCCTAACCGTCGACGGGGACGGTCGTCACCGGAACCGACGACGCCCGGATGACGCTCTCGGCGACGCTCCCGAGCAACAGGCGGTCGATGCCACCGCGACCGTGGGTTCCCATCACGATCAGATCACAGCCCTCGTTTTCGGAGTACCGGACGATTTCCCGACTCGGATTCCCCTCTATCATGACGGTTTCAACCTCAACACTTGCGTCTTTCTGGTCGGCGAGTTCGTGGATCCGTGCGACCGCCGCCTTCGCGTCCTCACGGAGCAACCGATCGACGCGCTCCCACGACGACTCCATCGCCAGCCCGGCGTAGGAATCCGTACTGAGGACGTACAGTCCGTGGATGGTGGCGTCGTGGGTCGCCGCCTCTTCGAGGGCGTGATCGATGGCCCGCTCGACGCCGTCCGAACCGTCTGTGGGTACAAGGATGCGGTCGTACGATGCCATGGGTGTTGGTACCGCATGTCGTCACATAATTCTTCACACCTTCGCGGAACCCGACGGTCACCGGTGTCCCGGGCCGCTCGTTCGGCCCGTTCGAACTCCCGCCCGGGACGGTCCCCTCGACACGCGTCGGTCGTGTGGCCCGTTGGGCGCGTGGATCTACCCGAACTCGTCGAGCGTGGCGTCGAGTCCCCGGCGCACGTCGGAGACGAGCGCACCGTCGATGTCGAGGCCGAGGGTCCGAACGGCAGTCCGCCCAACCCGTTCGACGGCATTCGAGGGCGCGTAGACGCCGAACCGCCACTGGTTCTGGCCGGCCACGCGGAGCGCGCTCACGAGGGGCGACTGGTGGTCGAGCCGACGGACCTCGCCGTTGACGACGACCCGCGACGACGACTCCCGCATTTCGGGTGGTGGGGGTACGTCGACGATGACCGACCCGGGGTCGAGGTCGGCCGCCTCGGCCACCTCGTGTTCTAACCTACGTACGCGCTCCCGGTCCGCGGTCCGGAGCGACTCGGGCACGTCCGGGAGTTCGGCCCACACCGCCCGTTTGTAAAGGTCGCGCGTCGAGAGCCGGTCGGCGAACCCGGCGGCCGCGTCGGTGCGTCGGAGCGTCGCGAGCAGGTCGGCGTCGTCCCACCGCCGGACCGCCTCGGCGTCGTGTTCAGTCTCGTTGAGAAGCCGTTCGGTCGCACGGCGAAGCATCGCTTTGCCGATGCGGGCGACGTGGTGTTGATACACCGTCGGATTCATTAACGCCCGCGCGAGCAGGAGGCTCTCGGCCGTCTGGACGTTCCCCTCCCCGAGAACGAGTTCGCCGTCGACAAAGGTGAGCTCCCGAACCAGTCGGCCGTGGTCGATGGTGCCGTAGGGGACGCCGGTGTGGTGAGCGTCCCGGACGAGGTAGTCCATCCGGTCGACGTCGAGTTCGCCCGAGACGAGCTGGCCGTACCGCCCCTCGCCGGCGACGATGTCGGCGACCGCCGCGGGGTCCAGATCGTGGTCCCGGAGAACGGCGCCGACACGCCCACTCGCGAGAAGGTCGCCGACATCGTCGTGGAGCTTTCCAGTGTGCCGGTAGAGCAGCCGTTCGATGTTGTGGCTGAACGGCGGGTGGCCAACGTCGTGTAACAGGGCAGCGGCGCGGACCCGTTCGGCCGTCCGGCCGGCCACCCCGAGGTGGTCGAGTGCCTCGCTGGCCAGATGGTAGACCCCGAGGCTGTGCTCGAAGCGGGTGTGGTTGGCAGACGGGTAGACAAGCGAGACGGTGCCGAGTTGGCGGACCCGACGGAGCCGCTGTACCGCGGGCGTGTCGAGTAATGCCTCTGCGACCCCGGTCACCCCGATATGGTCGTGGACGCTGTCCTTGATCGTCACCATGGCGGTCCGTTGGCCGTCACACAGTATATATTTCCGCCCGGAGAGGCACACAGTTTTGTCGGTCCGTGCCGACCGGCGATCATGGCGACGGTCGAGATCCTCGTCTACGACGGCTTCGACGAACTGGATGCGATCGGCCCGTTCGAGGCGTTCGAGATGGCGGTCGACGATGGCGCATCCCTTGCGGTGTCGCTCGTGACCGTCGAGAGGCAAGCGCGCGTCACCGCCGCCCACGGCCTCCGAATCGACACCGACGGCGTCCTATCGGCCGACGATCCGCCGGACCTCTTGCTCGTCCCCGGAGGCGGCTGGAACGACCGCCGAGAACGGGGCGCGTGGGCAGAGGCGGAGCGAGGGGTTGTCCCCGACGTGGTCGCCGGCGTCCACGACGCCGGCGCGACCGTCGCGTCGGTGTGTACCGGCGGGATGTTGTTGTCACGGGCCGGACTACTGGCCGGGCGGCCCGCCATCACCCACTCCGGCGCGCTAAACGACCTGCGGGCGACGGATGCCGACGTCGTTGCGGCGCGGGTCGTCGACGACGGGGATGTGGTGACCGCCGGCGGGATCACGTCGGGACTCGATTTAGCACTCCACCTACTCGAACGCCTCGTGGACCGGGAAACCGCCGAAAGAGTGGCGCGAGGATTGGAGTACGACCGCCGGGACGACGTGTCGGTGTCGTGATCTGTCAGCCGAGGTGCCGCCGAATCCTCCCGCTGACCGACGAGTGCCCGTGTGAGTTGTTATCGTACGGTTCCTCAAAGCTTAACAGCATGCCAACTCATCATTACGATGGAGGTTACTTCAATGAGCTACGAACTGAACCCACTTCCGTACGACTACGACGCGCTGGAGCCACACATCTCCGGACAGGTGCTGACCTGGCATCACGACACCCATCATCAGGGCTACGTGAACGGCTGGAACAGCGCCGAGGAGACGCTCGAGGCGAACCGTGAGGACCACGACTTCGGCTCCTCTGCGGGTGCGATTCGGGACGTAACCCACAACGGGTGTGGGCATATGCTCCACGACCTGTTCTGGAACTGTATGTCGCCGGAAGGTGGCGACGAACCGAGCGGTGCGCTCGCCGACCGGATCGAGGAGGACTTCGGATCATACGAGGCCTGGAGAGGCGAGTTCGAGGCCGCCGCGGGCGACGCCAGCGGCTGGGCGCTGTTGGTCTACGACAGCTTCTCGAACCAACTTCGAAACGTCGTGGTCGACAACCACGACGAGGGCGCACTCTGGGGCTCTCACCCCGTTCTCGCGCTCGACGTTTGGGAGCACTCCTACTACCACGACTACGGTCCGGCCCGTGGCGACTTCGTCGACAACTTCTTCGAGGTCGTCGACTGGGAGGAGCCAAGCGCCCGCTTCGAGCAGGCTGTCGAGCTGTTCGAGTAGGAACGCGACGACCTGGCCGACACGCACGTTTTTTTACTAACGCCCGCGAGCGGCGGCGCTCCGACGGCAACGGTTTAGCGCCTGCGCCCGCTCGCTCCCGTGTGCCCAGACCCAAATCCGAGTTCGAAGGGATCTATCCCTGTGAGTTCTACGACCCCGAGGAGCTGCTCAACGGAGACGAGATGTACACGATCGGAGAGATTGCCCGCCTGTTACAGGGGCTTGACCCCGACGCCGACGTCGATGAGGGGACCGAGGCCGTCATCGTCGACTGGGCGGTTCCGTGGGTGATGGTCAACGCCGACGAGTTGGTTGTCGGCGAACCACCGACCGACGACGACCCCGGATACTACGGCCTACGGACGGAGTAGTCACCACTGTCGGGCGGCCTGCCCTGCGCGTTCGACCGTTGCGTAGGCGTCGGTCGTGACGCTCGGCCCGTGACCGGTGTGGAGGGCGGCGAGGGTCGGGTCGACCGCGTTCAACAGGCGGTCGATGCTCCGGATCAGCGTCCGGCGGTCCCCCTCTTCGAGATCCGTCCGTCCGAACGCGCCGTTTGCAAACACCAGATCGCCCGCGAAACACACCTCCTGTGTCGGCGCGTACAGGCAGACGTGGTCGTTCTTGTGCCCCGGCGTGTGCAGGACAGAGAAGTCGTCGTCGCCGAGACGAACCGTCTCGCCGAATTCGTGGTCGACGGCGGGATGGCTCGGATCGTACCCCCACGTCTCGACGCCGAAGGCCTCGCGGACGGCGTCGATGTTGCCGACGTGGTCCCGGTGGGTGTGGGTCAACACGACGGCGTCGAGGCCGTCGACCCGCGATGCGACCCGGGAGACGACGTCGAAGTTCGCGCCGGCGTCGACGAGGACCGTCCGGTCGCCGGTCACGAGAAAGACGTTGCTGGTGAAGTCGGTCACGTCGGCCGCGAGGTTCGTCACGTCGGTCATGTACCGATCTGTACCACCCCTTGGGGCTTGAACGGTTCGTCCGTGGCCCGTCCGCTCCCCGACGGCGGGCATGCCGGCGGCCTCAATCGGCGTGTGGCCGTTATCGCTCCGGCGTTCGAGCCACCCCCGTGGGTGTAAACGTCTCGCGTGCCGGTCGCTCGGCGACACCTCACCCGTCGGCGGTCCGGAACGCACCCATCGTCGTGCTCGCCGGAGCCCCGACCGAGTGGGTCGACGGTCGCCACCGTGTCGAGGGATGTCGGGCACGGTCCCCACCCATCCCGCCCACGACGGGGGCCGTTCTCGACGTGGTGTCGACCCCGACCACCGAAACCTCCCGACCCTTGAAGTAGCCCGCCGCCCCCGTCGAACGCATGGAGGTCCAACTGCTCGAGGCGACGTCGGATCCGGAGCGTGTGATCTGCTCGGCGGCGCGAAACGACTACCTCACGGAGTTCGTCGGCGACATCCCCTTCGAGGAGGCGATGGAGGGCATCGAGGGCGAGACGACACGCGAAAAGCGGGAGACGCTGATCGGCCGCCTGCTGGATCACGGCCACTTCGGCCCGTTCGAACACCCGCAGGCGACGTTCGCAATCAAGGGGGTCAGCCGGTCGTGTATGGCACAGATCACCCGACACCGCCACGCGAGTTTCGACATCCAGAGCATGCGCTATGTCTCCTTCGACGATGTAGACCCCGCGGACGTCGAAGAGGGGGCGCTGGTGGTGACACCGCCGTCGGCGACGGACCCCGAGTGGATCGGGCGCAACCAGTCGAGCGGTCCCGTCGACGAGGAGACGGTCGCGAAGCGCGAACGGATCTTCCGCGAGACGGTGCGCGATTCCGTCGAGTCCTACCAGCGACTGCTCGATCTGGGGATGCCGCCCGAGGACGCCCGGTTCGTTCTCCCCATCGGCACCGGAGTCAACATCGTCATGTCCGTCAACGCCCGGATGTTGATGCATATCGCGGACATGCGTGCCGCCGCCGACAGCCAGTGGGAGATCCGTGAGATGACCGAGGCCATCTTAGAGTTGGCCGCCGACTGGTGTCCGATCACCTTCGATCACTACGAGAAGCGGATGAAGGGACGAAAGAACCGCCTCGCGCCCTGAGGCGACCGCCCCGAGTTATTTCCGTGTTTGTGTAATAGTGACACTCATGGTACAGAAACCGGTCACGCCCGGCGAGACACACGTCCTCGTCATAACCGAGTTGGGAGCCGAGGGCGACGGCATCGGCTACGTCGACGACTTCACCGTCGTCGTCGACGGGGCGACCCTCGGCGAGACGGTGCGGGTCGAGATCACGGAGGTGGGACCGACGTTCGCCCGTGGCGAGGTGGTCGACAGCGAGTTCGGCTTCGACTGACGGGGACAGCGGCTTCAGTGTGGGGTATAAAAAACGGCCGATGAGTGACGCAACCACCCTGTACGATCTGCTTGCGGACGGTGACGACATCACGGTTGTCTGCCACAACAATCCCGATCCCGACTGCCTGTCGAGTGCGTTCACGCTCTGTCGGATCGCCGCCGCCGCCGGCACCGACGAGTCCCGGATCCTTTACAGCGGCCAGATCTCACACCAGCAGAACCGCGCGTTCGTCAATCTGCTCGGCATCGATCTCGAACCGTTCGACTCCGAGTCGGTTCGTGACAGACCAGCCGGCTCGTTGCTTGCCTTTGTCGATCACTCGGTCCCGGGGGCGAACAACGAGGTGCCAGAGGGGACGCCGGTCGATATCGTGATCGATCACCACCCCGCAGAGGGGATCGAGGCCGATTTCATCGACCACCGCGAGGAGATCGGTGCGACGGCGACGATTCTCGCGGAGTACGTCACGGAACTCGAAACAACGGTCGAGGTGGAGGTGGACACGCCGCTCGCGACGGCGCTCACCTTCGCGATCCGACGGGAGACGCTGGGGTTTCTGCGGGGAACGACGACCGCCGAGTACGAGGCCGTCACCGCGCTCCACGACCGGATCGATGCCGACCTGTTGGATCGGTTGTCGACCCCGTCGGTCAGCGGCGCGACGGTCAACGCCGTCGCCGACGCCATCGGCAACCGCTCGGTCCGAGGGTCGACGCTCGTCACCCACGTCGGCTACACGAGCGAGCGTGACGCACTTCCACAGGCCGCGGACTATCTCGCAACGCTCGAGGGCGTCGAGACGGCGGTCGTGTTCGGTCTCGTCGACGACGCCATCCACGTCAGCGCCCGGTCGACTGACTCGCGAATCCACGTCGGAGACGCACTCGATGACGCCTTCGCGGACGTTGGCAGCGCCGGTGGCCACCGCGAGATGGCCGGCGGCGAGATTCCGCTTGGCATCTTCGCCGGCTACGCGGCCAGCGACGACGACGACGCTCTGATCGACATCGTCGAACGGGTCGTCACGGCCAGACTCGACGCCGCCCTCGGGTTGGACCGGGCGGAGGAGTGACTCAGAAAGCCCAGCGCCGTCGGACAACGGAGCCGGGACGCCAGGCGGAACCCGTTTTACCGCCCCCCACCAACGCCCGGCCATGCGGCTTACCTTTCTCGGCACCGGCAGCGCGATGCCACTCCCCGACCGGGTCCAGACCGGGCTGTTGCTCGAACGCGACGACCGTCGACTGCTCGTCGACGTCGGGTCGGGCGTCCTCAACCGACTCGCGGCCACCGACGCGGGCTACGAGGGTGTCTCGACCGTTCTTCTCACCCACCATCATTTGGATCACGTGTCCGACCTTCTGCCGTTGTTGAAAGCGCGGTGGCTTGCCGGCGAGACGAGGTTGGAGGTGGTCGGTCCGGCCGGAACGAAAGCCCACGTCGACGCCCTGTTGGACGCCTACGCCTACCTCGATGGCCGGGTCAACCTCCGGGTCCGCGAGGTGGGTGCCCACGACTTTTCGGTCGCGGGCTTCGACGTGACCGCCCGCGGGACGCGTCACTCGATGGACGGCCTCGCCTACCGCTTCGCCGGGGAGGACGGCGAGGGTGACCTCGCGATCAGCAGCGACACCGAGGCGTTCGAGGGGATGGCCGCCTTTGCCGATGGGGCCGCCGTGGTCGTCCACGACTGCTCCTTTCCCGACGGTGTCGACGTCTCGAACCACCCGACCCCGACGACCCTCGGGGAAGCCCTCGCCGGCCACGAGTACGGCCGTGTCTATCTCACTCACCTCTACCCCCACACCCAAGGGCGACACGACCGGATGCTGGACGCCATCGAGGGCCGCTTCGACGGCGACGTGCGCTTCGCTCGCGACGGCCTGCGCGTGGAGTGTTGAGTGCCTCGGCACCGCCGGCCGGCGTGCCCGGAGCGAAGTGCAAGCCGACGGCGTCGGCGCACGCTCAGTCGATCCGCGTTCCCACCCGGTCGCCGGCGAGAAAGGCAGAAAGATCGTCGCATCCGAAGACAAAGGCCGGGGCGTCGAGGCCGAGAAGCGTCCGCACCTTGCCGGCCATCCCCCCGGTCACGTCGGTGGCGTCGCTTCCGTTGAGAGCGTCCGCCACGGAGTCGAAGTCGTCGATGCGGTCGATCACGTCGCCCGCCCCGTCGTAAACGCCGTCGACGGTCGAACAAAGGCCCACCCGGTCGGCGTTGAGGCCGGTCGCCCAGTCGACCACGATTTCGTCCCCGGAGACGACCGTCGTCCCCTGGCCCTCGTGGGCGATTACGTCCCCGTGGCTGACCGGGACGACGCCCTCACCGAGCATCGTCCGCGCGGACGAGAGCGACAGGTCGAGGGTCGCGCCGGCGTCTCGCGCGCCGGCAGAAAGGGGGTGGACCGGGAGCGCGCCCACGCCGCGGTCGTGGAGACGCGAGAGTACGAACCTGTTGAGCGTCGTCATCGAGCCGTGAATCTCGAGGGCCGCGCCGGCGTCGGCGGTCCCCTCCTCAACGGTCACGCCGTGTTTCTCGGCGTAATGATGGCCGAAACTCCCCGCACCGTGGACGAGTGCGAGGTCGGTGCCGTCGCCGACGGCGGCCGCGACGGCGTTGGCCGCCGCGTCGAGAGCCGCACCGTCGAGTGTCTCCGCCCGTTCTTTCTCGGTGATGAGGCTCCCACCGAGTTTGAGAACGGTCGTCATTCCAGCCTCCGGACGCCGTCGGTCGCCAGTTCGGCGCGAAACGCCTCGTCACAGCCCGGCGTGAACCGGAGTGCGGTCAGCGTCTCGGGGGTGGGATCGAGCGCAACGATACACCCCCCACCGCCCGCACCGGTGAGCTTCGCGCCGTGCGCGCCGGCCTCGCGAGCCGCCCACACCATGCTGTCGAGCGACCGCGACGAGACGCCGAGTGCCTCGAGCAGACCGTGGTTGAAGTCCATGAGCCGACCGAGTTCGACGAGGGTGTCGGCGTCGGTGTCGACCTCGGGGTCGAGCAATCGCTCCCCCGTCCGGACGATATCGCCGATGGCGGTTACGGTGTCGTCCGCGAAACCGTACTCCGATTTGAGCGCGCGAACCCCTGCGACGAGTTCACCGGTATCTCCCGCCCCGCCGTCGAAGCCAACGACAAAGGGGAGGTTCGGCGTCTCGATGGCTCGACAGTCGTCGCCTTCGATTCGGACGGCTCCGCCGACGGCCGAACAGAAGGTGTCGGCCCGCGACGCCTGACCGTCCTGTACCATCGATTCCGCCCGGTAGGCGCGGTCCGCGACCGCCTCGGCCGAGAGCGGAGCCCCAAGCGCCCGCGTGGCGGCGTCGATACCGGCGACGGTCACCGCCGCCGACGAGCCGAGCCCCGCGCCCAGCGGAATCTCGCTCTCGACGGTGATGTCGAAGCCGACACCGGGGGCGTCCGCGGCGTCACGGGCCTGTTCGACCGCTGCGTCGATGTAGCCCATCGCCGCCTCGACAAGCGGTGCCGGCACGTCGACATCCGGCCGGTCGTCGGTCGACCCGGCGTACTCGACGGTGAAGCCGTTGAGACTGAGATCCGACGCTCGGACACGGACGTGGTCGTCGTCGCGCCGCTCGACGGTGACCGTCGCCCGGCGTTCGATGGCACAGGGGACGGCGGGTTCGCCGTAGACAACGGCGTGTTCACCGAAGAGATACACCTTGCCCGGCGCACTCGATACCGTCATATCCGTCTCTACCGGGCGGCCGTCGGTTAAGCGGTCCGGATGGGAGTCCGGGGACGCTACTCGTCCGGGTCGGGGAGTTCTTCGAGTTGCTCGAGTTCGTCGATTTCCTCGCCGCCCCCGAGAAGCTTCGAGACTGCAACGGCGAGAACGACGAGGCCGCCGACCAGAAGGAGGAGTTTCCCGGCCGTACGGGCGAGTCGCCCCCCGGCGTCGTCGCCGTCGGCGTCGCCGTCGCCACCGGACACGCCGGGTGCCGACCCCGTGGCCGCCCCGGTCGCGCCGTCGGCGGAGGTCCGGGAACCGAGCCGAACCGCGCCGTCACGGAGGTGAAACTCCAGAAGCGTGAATTTCGTGTCTGCCATACAATGGGTACACCGACCGTGGACTTATCGGTTGTGACACCCGTCCGGGCACAACCCACTTTATTCTCCGCGCCAACTACGGACCGATGGACCGGTCGCAGGGATCCGACCCGTTGGCGGGACTGGAGCTACCGAGCGGCGTCGACGCCGGGGCAGCGGTCGACGCCGACGTGCTCTCCCTTCTCGATCCGGCGGTCCGGGAGTGGTGGGTCGACCGGTTCGGATCGTTCGTCCCCGAGAACGGCGGCTTCTTTACCCCGCCACAGCGTGAGGCCATCCCGCTGGTCCACGAGAAGCGAAACGCTCTCATCTGTGCGCCGACGGGCAGCGGGAAGACGCTTGCCTCCTTCACCGCCATCATCAACGAACTGTTCGGGCGGGAGCGCGGGGAGGGACTCGACAACGCGGTGTACTGTCTCTACGTGTCGCCGTTGAAAGCGCTCGCGAACGACGTGGAACGGAATCTCTCGGACCCACTCGATGGCATCCGTGACCGGTTGGCCGACCGCGGCGAGTCGACGGCGGTGCGCCACGCCACCCGTCACGGCGACACCGACGACGCGACCCGCCGGCGGATGCTTGAGGAGACGCCCCACGTGCTCAACACGACGCCGGAGACGCTCGCCATCCTGCTCAACTCGCCGAAATTCCGCGAGAAACTCCGGTCCGTCGAGTACGTCGTCGTCGACGAGATTCACGCGCTGGCGGCGAACAAGCGCGGGACCCACCTCTCGGTCTCCTTGGAACGGTTGGAGAAACTCGCCGACGGCTCCCCGACCCGGATCGGCTGCTCGGCGACGGTGGAACCGTTGTCGACGATGGCGGAGTTTCTCGTCGGCTACGAGAACGGCGAGCCACGCGACTGCGAAATCGTCGATGCTCGCTTCGCACGCGAGTTCGACCTCCGGGTGGAGTGTCCGGTCGATGACCTCGTGGGGACGCCCAGCGAGGCGATCCGGGATCGCTTCTACGACCGTCTCGACGACCTCGTTGCGACCCACACCAACACGCTCGTGTTCACGAACACGCGATCCGGTGCCGAGCGGGTGTTACAGGCACTCAGAAACCGGTTCGGCTACGACGACACGGACTCGGCGTGCCACCACGGCAGCCTCTCGGCCGACCGTCGGCAGGCGGTGGAGAACGGACTCAAAAGCGGCGCTCTCGACGTGGTCACAACCTCGACGAGTCTCGAACTCGGCGTCGACATGCCACACGTCGATCTGGTTGTTCAGGTCGGCTCGCCGAAATCGGTGGCGGCGCTCCTCCAGCGGGTCGGGCGGGCGGGCCACCAGGTGGGACAGGTCGTCGAAGGCCGGGTGATCGCGCTGGACCGCGACGACCTCGTGGAAACGGCGGTGATGGCCCGCGCGGCCGAGGCCGGGTTCGTCGACCGCGTGTTCGTGCCCGAGAACGCCTACGACGTGGCCGCACAGCACGTCTACGGCATGGCCATCGCCCGGATCCGTCCCGAACGTGAGGTGCGGGCGATTCTCCGTCGGGCCTACCCCTACCGCGACTTCGACGACGAGCGGTTCGAGACGCTGTGTCGCTACCTCACCGCCGACTACGAGGGGTTGGAGGAACGGAACGTCTACCCGAAGATCTGGCGGGACCGCAACGACCCGCCCGAGGGCGACCACCACCACCCCGAGTTCGACGTCGGCACGCGGCTGATCGGCAAGCGCGGCCGCCTCGCACGGATGATCTATCTGACCAACGTCGGCACTATCCCCGACTCGTTTGCCTGTGACGTGTTCGTCCGGGGCGAGGACGCGTGGGTCGGGGAACTCGATGAGGACTACCTCGACACACTGGAGACGGGCGACGTGTTCGTTATCGGCGGCGACCGCTTCGAGTTCCGCTATCGCCGGGGATCGAAGGTGTACGTCGACCGGACGAGCGCCCGCCCGACCGTGCCTTCGTGGTACTCCGAGCGCCTGCCGCTCTCCTACGACCTCGCCCGCAAGGTACTCGCCTTCCAACGCGACCTGCTCAACCGCCTCGATGTCGGTGGCCCACCCGCAGTCCGGGATTGGCTCCGCGGATCGCCGCTCTCCGAGCGGGCGGTGCGGGCGCTGACCCGCCTCTACGACCAGCAGGTCGCCTTTGCCGGAGCCGAGAGCGTGTCGACGCCGGACCGGATCGCGGTCGAGGAGGTTCGCGACCGCGGGGAGTACCGCCGGCGCTACTACGTCCACACCGTTTACGGCCGTCGGTTCAACGACGGCCTTTCTCGGCTCGTGGCCGCGAGATGCGCAAACGAGGCGACGGCGAGTGTCACCGTCGCCGTCGCGGACAACGGGTTCGTCCTCTCGATGCCGCTCAACCGCCGGATCGACGTGCTCGGACTGCTCCGAGGCCTCGACCCCGACGACGCCCGGGCCGATCTTCGGGCGGCGCTCCGAGGAACCGACCTCCGGAAGCGTTACTTCCGCATCGACGCCACACGCGCCCTGATGATCCTGAAGCGGTACAAGGGAACGGAGAAATCCGCGGCCCGCCAGCAGGTCGAAAGCGAGACGCTTCTTTCATTGGCCGATGATCTCGACGACTTCGCCGTGATCGAGGAGACAGACCGCGAACTCCTCGAGGACAAACTCCACGCTGCAGGGATCGTCGAGGTGCTCGACGGCATCCGGTCGGGGTCGATAGAGGTAGTCGGGTCGACCGTCGAGACCCCGACCCCGCGGGCGTTCGGACTGGCGACGCTCGCCGCGACGGACACCGTCATCGCGGACGACGAGAGCGCCGCCCTCCGGACGTTCCACGAGCGGGTACTGGCCGAAATCGAAGGCGAAAACTTGGATGAAGCCGGGAGCGGTGATCCCGGAGCGTCATCCCTCGACGAGTAACGTGTTCAACGCGTCCGAGACGACCAACACGCGGCTCCCGGGGTCGACGGCGTCCTCGACGCGGTCGGCGGCGTGCATCAGACACGCCTCGACGACATCCGGACGTTCCGCGTTCGTGACGTACACCTCGGCGTCGCGGAGGGCACGAGCAACGACAAACGCTCGCTGTGCGCCGGGGTCGTAGCCCGACCGCATCGACTCGTACAGCGTTTCGGGAGTCATCGCCGACCGCAGGCGGTCGTAGAACCGGCGCTCGCCGGTGCCGTCGCCGGCCCCTTCCTGTAGGCGCGCGGGGAGAACGACCCGCCCCCCCGAACGGACGGGGTTATGATCGCCCAGAAGCAGGTAGGTCGCGGCACGGGTCGTCTGGTAGAGGTTCGCGTCCTTCGGCGCGCCGACGCCGCCGATCACGGCGTCGTAGGTGTCGGTTTCGTCCATCGACACGGACAACGCCGCCCGCGCCGTTGCCGCGAGATCGGCGACCACCTCGCGGGGTCGGCCGGCGCTCGCGTCGAGAATGCCCGACGGCCCCTTCGTCACGTTCAAACAGAAGTCGAGACCAACGGCGTCGCCCGCACGGTCGACCGTCTCGCGAAAGGGGTTGTCGTCGATCCGACCGAGTCTGACGCCCGGGTCGGCCAACACGTCCGGACCGTGGGTGTAGCCGATCAACGAGTCGTCGCCGGCACCGATGGCGACGGTCTTTGCCCCGCCGGAGAAGCCGGCGTACTGGTGGGGTTCGACCATCCCGGTCGACAACACGCGGTCCGCGTCGGCGACGAGGGGGTGGACCCGGACCGGTACGGTGTCGTCGCCGACACCCCGGACGGTTCCCACCTCGATGGCCGCCTCGGGGTCGTGGTTCACCGCGAGGTCGGCGTACGCGCCCAGGTTCTCGCGGAGTTCGGCGTCGGTCATCGGGCGGTGGAGGCCGAGACCGACCAGAATCGACAGGCTGTCGCGGTCGACCGGCAGACGTTCCATCACGGCATCGACCAGCGTGCCATCGGGCGTCGCCCGGGTCACGTCCGTCACGACGACGGTCACGTCGTCGCCAGGGTCGACGAGTGTGGAGAGTGCCGGTCCGTGTGGGTCGTCGAGAGCGGTCCGGGCCGCCGTCGCGGGGTCGACGGCCGTCCCGCCGGGTCGCTCGACCGTCCGCACCTCGCAGTCCGGAAGCGATCCCTCGACCGTTCCGGCCCCGAGGGGAAGTCGCATACCACCATGTCCGGCACGCGCCCGCCTCAACCTGTCGGCCACCGGGACGGCCGCCGGCGGTTTCGCCGTTGTCTCGTTTTGTCATGTGGTATGTAAGTGTGAAAAAATCATATGACGAACCGCGCCGTCGGTGCTGGTATGACGCGGCACAAACCGCATGTGGCAATCGACTGCTACGTGCGGGCCTCGGCGGCTCTGGATCAGGTCGACGACCTTCTCGAAGCGGTCCACGAGTACGCCGACGCGGGACTGGTCGACGGGTACTCCATCGATATCTGGCCCGATAGGATCCGTCTGGGAGACACAGAGGGGAGCGCGGCGGTGATCGACGACTACGAGCGATTCCGAGCGTGGGCCGACAACGACGGTGTCTCGCTCGAACCGGCGTTCGAGCATCGGACCCGAACGACGATGGCCGGTGATGATCCGGACGCGTTTCTCGTGCTTCCCGTCGTGTGTCTGGCCGTCCGGGTCGACGGCGACCTCGTCACCGTCGCCCCACACACCACCGACACGACGGCCTACACCGCCGCGGACGCGCTCTCTGACGTGGAGTCGTTGCTCGACCAAGACGGTCGGCCGGCCCGGGTGTTGGAAGACCTGCCCCCGGACCACCCCGTCCGTACTGCGCTCAAAAAGGGAGGCGAGCAGTCCGGGACAGAGCCCGACGAACGACCGACCACGGAGCAGTGAGGCGACCCTGGAGCTGTCGGAGCGAGACGCCGCCGCGTCACCGCCGTGCCCAGTCCAGCATCCGGGCGTAGAACGGCTCCGACTCCAGTGCCTCGGTGTCGCCGACGAGGACGAGCGCCTTTTTCGCCCGGGTAAGCGCGACGTTCACACGACGCGTGTCCTCGAAGATCGGCCCATCCAGCTCGTTCGTTGCAACAAAGGAGACCACCACCACCTCGGCGCTCGACCCCTGGAAGCGGTCGACGGTGTCGACGGCGACATCGACCCGGC
>NZ_JAQCNJ010000024.1 GCF_028275055.1 Haloplanus sp. | reverse complement strand
TTGGGCAACTACTCCATTTCGGTCATCACGTTCAACGCTACTGAGGGTGAGAGTGGGGGTGAAAGTGAAACAGCCAGCAGACGGGGCGTCGAGCCGCAAGCGGGATTCCTCGATCCAGAAGGGGGAGACGATCTTAATACGTTTGAAACGGCAGTCGAGCCCGACGTCCCGGACGCGTTGGGCGGCGATAAGACCTCAAAGGTGATAGCAAACGCCGCCAACTGTGGAGCGGAATTCACGCCCATCGGTCCTGTCAAAGACACGCTCAACACGGGGGGGAACATCTACAACTCCATAACGGACTCAAACGTGAACACCGCATCGGCCGTCGCGAAAGATGCCAGCAATAAAGGCCTGGAGATTGGACTTGATGAGGCCGATGATAGGTTGGAGGACGCAACGAAGGTCACGAAGGCCGGCAAGTTTGTGACCAGGTGGTTGCCCGCCGCTGACTGCGCCCAGGACCTCTATGATACCTACAAGGTCATCAACAACGACACCGGGCCCGACGATGACGGGGCATCCGACAAGCGTGACAACGAAGACTGGCGGTGCACCAACAAGCCGCGGGCGACCTCACCGATCACGGGGCCCGGCGGCGTCGGCGGCGGATCCGGAGGATCCGGATTCGGCGGCGGTGGCGGCGGCGGTGACGGCGGCATCGGTGGCGGTGGCGACAGCGGTGGTGACGGTGGAGACGGCGGAGATGGCGGAGATGGTGGAGATGGCGGAGATGGCGGCGATGGTGGAGACGGTGGAGATGGCGGAGATGGCGGCGATGGTGGAGACGGTGGAGATGGCGGCGATGGTGGAGACGGCGGAGACGGCGGAGACGGTGGCGATGGCGGTAGCGGCGGTGTCGGGGACTCGACGGTGCCGACGGTGACGAACGCGACGGCGACGAACCTCGATGGTGCGAACGACGACGTCCGTGACGGCGACCGGATCCAGGTCACCGCCGACGTGGGCGACGACGATCTCGATACCGTCGACGCCATCGCCCGCGAGTTCGGGGTGAGCGAGGACGTCGATATGTTCGACAACGACTCCGATGGCACGTACGTCGCCAATTTCACCGTCGACACGAGTTCGTCGTCAATCGCTTCCGACGGCGATACCGTCGCGGTCAACGTCACCGCGCTCGACACCGCCGGGAACCGGACCTCCGTGTTGACGAACGGCCTCACCCTGAACTACTCCTCAGGCACGGCCACGAGCGCGGTCAGGCTCACAGATCACAACGGGACGGCGGACGACGCGCCGATCACCCGGCCCACGGCGAAGAGAACGGCGGTTGCTATTGCCAACGCTGACACCGGTGAAATCGAGGAGATAACCTTCGAGAACCGGTTCAGCGAGTTCTGGGCTAGCAACACCCTCGGACCGTTCGACACCATCTACGAGTGGAACGGCAAGCGGATCGGGGAGCTGACAAACGAGATACCCCGTGGCGCCTACCAGTTCGAGGTCGAGAACCCGAGTCCCGACCTCGTGCGGCGCTCGGGCGGGTCCGGCGCCGGGACGAACTACTTCACCATCGTTACCCGCGGGATGAACCCCGGCCACTACGCCCAGAACACCGAGACGACGGTGAACTTCTTCCTTGAGAGCAAGACGATGCACGTCGTCGGGCGAAACGAGACCCATGCCGACCGTCGGTTCTCCGAGCGCGTCAGCGAGCGGAGCGAGGAGCGACTCCCGGACGCGGGAATCCCACGGCGTGAGATCGTCGTCAGCAACACGACCCCCGCATCCGGCGATACCGTGACCATCTCGGCGACGGTTCACAACTTCGGCAGGGAGTACATCTCGAAGGCATTTGTCCGGTTCCTCGTCAACGGTACGGAGGTCTCAGAACAGCCGGTGTACTTCATGGAACCGGGGTCGACCCGAACGAGAGAGGTCGATTACACCGTCTCCGCGTCCGACCCGAGGGAACTCAACGTGACGGTGGTCGTTGACCCGGAGGGTAATGTTACCGAAGAGGACACAACAAACAACGGCGGAACGGTCGTCCTCAGCAAGCCAGGGGCCACGGCGGCCTTCGAGACCACGCCGAGTGCGCCGACCGTTTCCCGACCGGCCCAACTGGACGCCTCGGGCTCGACCGCTGCGGACGGGAACATCGTCTCCTATGAGTGGGATCTCGATGGCGATGGTGACGTTGACGCCAACGGATCGAGCCTCTCACACAGGTTCACCGCCGCCGGGGATCAACCTGTGACGCTCATCGTCACCGACGACGCCGGGACGACCGCGCGAACGACACGGACGATACCCGTCCTGTTGCCCCCGGAGGCCACCGCGTTCGAGGACACCACAACGCCGAGCAGCGACCGGATAACGCCGCCCGGACTGGCCGATCGCCTCCGGGTCGAATCGGACGCGGTCACGAACACGTCCGTCGAGCGAACGGCGAATGACTCGGGTGTCTACGCGCTGTCGATTGACGTGACCGGAGACGCGACGAACGTGACGTTCTATCTGAACGCGAGTGAGGTGTCGGCGGCCCTGGGCGGGCTCGAGGACGCACAGCTTCTGGTCGACGGAGAGGGGGAGTCGTTCTGGACCGAGCGCGCTGATGGTCAGCGGTGGGTGGCCTTCGTTATCGAGGAGTTCTCGACGCGACAGGTTGCGTTCGCCACCGATCCTGCCGCCCCGACCGCGGCGGTCACGGCTGCTCCGGCGACACCGAACGTCGGCGAGTCGATCACCCTGGATGCGTCGGACAGTTCCGACCCGAACGGTGACGCGCTGAGGTATGCGTGGGATCTTGACGGTGACGGCAACTACGACGACGGCTCCGGCGAGACGGTGACCGCATCGTTCGATAGCGCGGGCGAGGCCGTCGTCGGGGTGCGCGTGACTGACACGACCGGGCTGACGAACGCGACCGAGCGGACCCTCTCGATCAACGCGGTTCCGGACGCCGATTTCTCCGTCTCACCCGAGACCCCGACCGTGGGCGAATCGGTGACGCTCGACGCATCGGGGAGTACCGACAGCGACGGAGCAATCGACACCTACGAGTGGGATCTCGATGGCGACGGTAGCTACGACGACGCCACCGGGATGACGGTGACAACCGAGTTCGGGTCGTCGGGAGACATCACGGTCGGACTGCGCGTGGCCGACGCGGACGGTGCCGTCGACACGACCGAGGTGACGGTTACGGTGAACGCGCCGTCACCGACACCGACCCAAACGCCGGCCGAAACACCGACCGAGACACCGACGCCGACGGAAACGTCGACCGGTGGCCAGCCTGGCTTTGCGTTCCTGGCGACCGGGGTCGCG
>NZ_JAQCNJ010000022.1 GCF_028275055.1 Haloplanus sp. | reverse complement strand
TACCTCAAGGGCGTCTGGCCCGAGGTCACCACCGAAAAGCAGGGCGGGATCTCGGTCCCGATCGCCGAGGCCCAGGACTTCAAGGGATCGGGAAAGACCTACACCACGGAGTGGTTCCAGTACTGTGGCGTCGAGTCCTACGCCGGGGTCCAGCCCGACTACGACTCGGAGAACTACTTCCGGGTGGGGTCGAACCCCGGCTACGAGTGGCAGAGCGAGGCCTACTCCGAGGGCGATCGCCTCCACGTCGACGACTTCTCCGACTACCAGGAGTGGACCAACGGTGTCGGCGACCCCGGAATCGGGAAGGGCGCGACCGGTCGGTGGCGCTCGGAGGACGCCGAAGACACCATCCCGATCCAAGTCATCAGATCCGAACGGATCGAGGAGTTGGCCCAGGAGGATCCGTGGCTCGAGGCCTCCACACAGGACGGCTTCGTCGCGTGGCTCAACAAGTGCACCCACTTCTGCTGCGTCCCCAAATACAAAACCGAGGGCTCCGCCAAGTTCGGCGGCGAAAACGACGTGTACTGCCAGTGTCACCAGTCCGTCTACAACCCGTTCAGCCTCGTTCAGACCCCGTTCGTGGCGCGCCCCCGTCCCGAGTAATCTCCCGGGTGACGCTGTCCCCGCGCTCCTGTTTTCAGTCCTGATACTTCGGTCCGTGGTCTTATACGGCCGTTACTGAGAGTTTCCGAACACGACCATGTCGGTAGCACCTGACGATTCCGGCGGGGGTATCGGCCGAACCACGAATATCGGTCTCTTCGGCACACTGCTTGTCGCCGTTGGAGCGGTGCCGATGGCGATCGAACCGTACATTCCTGCCGTGGTCCGCCGGAACTTCGGGCTCCGGGTGTTCCTGTTGGCGTTTGTCTCGATCGTGATCGCCCCGGGGATCGCGGTCGTCGCCTTCGACGACGTGCTTGCGGCGGCGCTTTTCATCAGCGCCGTCGTGACCGCGACCGGCTTCCTGGGCTACTGTGAGATGTATCGGGCGCTCCGGGAGATCAACACCCGGATCAAGCGGGTCGACGACGGCCACTTCGACATCGCGTTCGACGCCGACAGGATCGACGAGATCGGGGAAACGTACCACGCGCTGGAGAAGACCGCCCAGTCGCTGTGCGAGACGATCGAGCGCGCGGAATCCGAACGGGAGACCGCCGAGGACGAACGGGAGGCCGCCGAGGCCGAACGGGAGCGGGCCCAGGAACTCCACTCGCTCCTCGAAGCACAGGCGACCGAGTTCGGCGCGACGATGCGGGCGGCCGCCGACGGCGACCTCACGCAGCGGCTGCCGGTCGACACGGACAACGACGCGATGGCCGAGATCGCGACCGCGTTCAACGGGATGATGGACGACATCGAGGCGGCCGTCGACGAGGTCCGGGAGCTCACGGCTGACGTCGCGGCCGCGACCGCGGACGCCGAGACCGGAACCGCGGAGATCGAGTCGGCGAGCGCCGAGGTCAGCACGTCGATCCGGGGGATTGCCGACGACGCCGACACGCAACGGGAGATGCTCGAGGAGGTTTCCGGGGAGATGAACGACCTCTCGGCGACCGTCGAGGAGGTGGCGTCGTCGGCACAGACCGTCGCGGAGACTGCGACCGAAACCGCCGACGCCGCCGAAACCGGCGAGGCTACCGCCCGCGACGCTATCGACGACGCCCGCGAGGTGCAGGCGGTGATCGACACCACGGTCGACAACGTCGAGGCACTGGACGACCGGATGGCCGAGATCGGTGAGATCGTCGGCCTCATCGGCGACATCGCCGAACAGACGAACATGCTCGCGTTGAACGCCAACATCGAGGCCGCCAGGGCCGGAAGCGCGGGCGGCGGTGACGGGTTCGCGGTCGTCGCCGAGGAAGTCAAGACGTTGGCCGGCGAGACCGGCGAGTCCGCCGAGGAGATCGAGCAGCTCATCGGGACAGTCCAGGATCAGACCGAAACCACCGTCGAGGAGGTTCGGACCGCCCAAGCACACGTCGCCGAGTCGGTCGACGCGATCGAGGACGCGGTCGAACTGTTCGAGCAGGTCTCGGAGAACAGCCGACGGGCCGACAGCGGCATCCGGGAGATCAGCGACGCCACCGACGACCAAGCCGCAAGCACCGAGGAGACGGTGTCGATGGTCGAGGAGGTCGCGGAGATCAGCCGGAGCACCGCCGACGAGGCCGGTGCCGTCTCCGCGGCTGCCGAACAGCAGGCCTCGTCGGTCGCGTCGGTCGGCGACACCGTCGAGTCGCTCGCGTCGGTCGCC
>NZ_JAQCNJ010000018.1 GCF_028275055.1 Haloplanus sp. | reverse complement strand
GCCGCCGAGGCCGGGATCGATCTCTCGATCGAGGAGTTCGACGAAATTTCCAAAAGGACGCCGAAGATCGCGAACCTCCAGCCGGGCGGGACGAAGACGATGAACGACCTCCACGGGGAGGGCGGCGTGCCGGTCGTGATCCGCCGGCTCCTCGACGCCGGACTGTTCCACGGCGACGCGATGACCGTCACCGGTCGGACGATCGCCGAAGAACTGGACGAACTCGACCTCCCCGACGACGACGAAATCACCGGCGACTTCATCTACACCGTCGACGACCCCTACCAGGAGGAGGGCGCGATCAAGATCCTCACCGGCAACCTCGCGCCCGACGGCGCGGTCCTGAAGGTCACCGGCGACGACAAGTTCCACCACGTCGGCCCCGCACGGATCTTCGAGGGCGAGGAGGAGGCGATGCGGTACGTCCAGGAAGGCCACATCGAATCGGGCGACGTGCTCGTGATCCGCAACGAAGGCCCCCAGGGCGGCCCCGGGATGCGCGAGATGCTGGGCGTCACCGCCGCGGTCGTCGGCCAGGGTCACGAGGACGACGTCGCGCTCCTGACCGACGGTCGGTTCTCGGGGGCGACCCGCGGCCCGATGGTGGGCCACGTCGCGCCCGAGGCCGCGGTGGGCGGCCCGGTCGCGCTCCTGGAGGACGGCGACGAGGTCACCGTCGACATCCCCGAGCGCGAACTCTCGGTCGACCTGGACGACTCGGAACTCGACGCGCGGAGGGAGGCGTGGGAGCCCGGCGAACCCGCGTACACCTCCGGCGTGCTCGCAAAGTACGGGAACGACTTCGGCTCGGCTGCGAACGGTGCGGTGACGAACCCGGGCGCGAAGCAGTGATCCGGTAGCGGTCGTTTGCTCCAGCGTTTCGAGCGAGGCGGACACGCCGGACGGCCTCGCCGGTGATATAGGCCCCGTAGCGCTGCTGCGTCGGGTCCGTGAGGGGCGTGACGCGCTCGATGACGTTCCGGAGTTTCCGTTCCCGCTGCCGGACCGTCCGGATCGACTGGTGGTGCTCGATGGCGTTCGAGACGGCGTTGGCCGGTGCGGTTAACAGTCCGTGGACGGGTGCTTCTGGAGGGAGTCGGTCACGCCCGCCGGGGTCGCGTCGCTCGGGATCTCCTCGGTTCCCTTCCCGGTGAACAGTATGAACGGGATCTCGGGGGAGTCGTTTCGGACGTCCCGGAGGAACTCGGTCCCGGTACAGCCGGGCCTGTCGTAATCGGAGGTCACGCAGTCGAACGCGCGTCCGGCGAGTTGGTCCAAGCCGTGACTGGCGCCGGGCGCCTGCACGAGCGTAAACCGGTCGTTTTCACGCTCCAGGAAGACGCCAACCATCTCGAAAAGTCGGAATCGTCGTCGACGTGAAGGATACTGAACGGCCCGTTTTCGGGCCGTCGGGACGGCGGAGAACCCATCAGACCGCCCGCGTGAGGCCGACGATCCACTCGCGGACGCTACGTGCCGGGGGCCGGTCGCAGTCGGCGAGGCCACCGCCGGGTGTCCGTCCCGGGGTGGTGCCCTAACCGAGGGCGCCCGTGTGACGGACTGCCGTGTCGCTCACCCCGGCGTCACCTCGATTACGTCACCGGACCTGACCGTGATTTCGCACCCGCTGTACTGGAAGGTCACTCGGTTCCCCGACGGGCAGTCGGCGGGAAACAGCGCGTCCAGCGCGTCGCCATCGATGCTCTCGTACAGCGGGTCGAGTTCCAACGGGTCTACCCCGGTGACGGTCGAGACGACGGAGACAACTGCGAAACTCGGCGCCGCCCGCGTAGCGTCGTACGTGAGACGATACTGGCCGTCCCGTTCATCGAACCCGTCGACGAACGCAGCGTCCGTCAGCTCCGACCCTACTACGGAGTCGTCGGGTCCCCGACGGTCGTCCGCCGGCCGCGTGTCGGCTGGTGGTTCGTCGTCACGCCTCGCTGTACGTTCCATATCCTCGCTAGGGGAGCCGGCGGGATTCGTCTGGCTTTTTCGTCCGAAAGGTGTTTTTAAGCCGTTACTCGAGGCGCACGAGTGTGCTGGAAACCAACCGGCTGGTCCCCCGTTGCAGTCGAGAGCCGACGGCCTGCGGCGAGATTCCGAGGTCGTTCGCGACGTCCTGGCGAGTCGCCTTCCGGGGAACGTCGTAGTAGCCCAGCGCGTACGCCACAGTCATCGCTTCGCGCTGTGTGTCGGTCAGGTCGTACTCCTGGCCCGACTCGACCGACGAGAGGGCGTGGAGTTTCGTCAGTTCGAGCGGGACGTCGTGGTCGCCACAGTACGACTGGAAGTCGGCGAGGGCGTCGCGCGATTCGGCCCGAAACTCGAACGACCAGTGGTCCTCCCTCCCGAGCGCCGAAAGGAGGCTCACGTCGGTTTCAATGATTGCGGTCAGAACGCTCTCGTACGCCAGATCCCAGTCGATTCGGATGAACGCCGCCCCGGCAACCTCGTCGACCACCCGGATGTCGTGGATCCCCGAGTGGGCGACGTTCTCCATCGAGATGCTCTCGATTTCGACGCCCCGGACCCAGAAGTACGGGACGATGAACTCGTCCGTCGGAACCACGCGGTCCAGTTCGATCTCGGCGGTGGGAAACTCCGAGAAGACGGCAGCCAGTGGGAACTCGCCGTCGGTCGCGGAGAACGTCGCCTCAATCGCCATACGCACACCGTGGATACCCGTCGAAGCGCGGGCGTGTGTGTAACATGGTCGACTACGGGGCCGAGGTCTCGGGTTGTTCCGGCGTCGGCCGTGCGAGGGCCGCTCTGATGGCAGCGGCGAGGAGCAGGACCGCCTCCCTGTGGTCGCCCTTTGATGCGTGGATGGCGTTCGCGTTGATGCCGAGTGCGTCGTATTCGTCCCAGATCTCAGCCGGGACGACACCCTGGTCGACCAGCGACCTCGCGGTTTCGACGAGCAAGCCGTGGAGGTGGACGAGTTCCTGTTTTCGTATGTGTTCGTGGACGTGCGGTCGGCGTTCCTGATGCCCCTATTTCGAGCCGAGCGGTATCAACCGGTCACGTTTTGACCCGCTGCCGTGTTTTCGCAAACCGGATGAACGGCACGCGGGTCGGGGACGCCGGGGTCCGCAACGCAGGGGGTTCGCTCCGGTGACAGAAGGGCGGGAGGCGGTCACGCGGTGGGACGGTGAACGTCCCGAGGCCGGTTCACGCGGGCGAACGGAAAACGTCGCGGTAGCAGTTCACGCGGTCGAACCGAAAACGTCGCGGTAGCAGTTCACGCGGTCGAACCGAAAACGTCGCGGTGGCGTGTGACT
>NZ_JAQCNJ010000017.1 GCF_028275055.1 Haloplanus sp. | reverse complement strand
GAACCCGAAGTTTCCGCCGTTGCCTTGGGAACCGACCGAGATGGTTACCTCGTCCTGGCCGGTCGCGTCGGCAACCTCACTGTAGTTGCCCACGTCGCTCATCCAGCCGTCGAACGACGCCTGCGCCGTCGCGGAGCCGGCGGCGGTGGCCGTCGCCGCTGTGCCCACGACGGCGGTCAAAAATCCGCGTCGCGAGACGGAACGGTGGCTTCCCATACCCGAGGATACAGGCCGTCCTACGAAAACCTGACTATCCTCGGCGACCCCACGGGCAAGCGGCCAGACGGGACGTGAATGGGTCCTCCGGTCCGAGAACCATCCCCCACGCTTACGGTGGCGTCGCACGGAGTCGGTCGTATGATCGAACGACTGCTGGTTCCGGTCGACGGCTCGGACCCCGCTGACGCCGCGCTCACCTTCACGTTCGAGGAGTACCCCGACGCGGAGATTACGATACTCTCCGTCGTCGACCCGACGGACATCGGGCACGGTGCCGTCAACGCCGCACCGAGTACGCTCGACCGCCTCCAACAACGCGCCGAGGAACGGACCGAACGGGTGTTGGACGAGGCGGAGGCCCGTGCGGAGAAACACGGGGTAACGGTACACCGGGAGACGGTCGTCGGGGTGCCGTCCCGTGCCATCGTCGACTGGGCGGACGAGAACGATGTCGACAACATCGTCATCGGTAGCCACGGCCGAGAGGGCGTCAGCCGAGTGCTGCTCGGAAGTGTCGCCGAGACGGTCGTACGCCGGTCGCCGGTCCCCGTGACGGTCGTCCGCTGAATCGACTCACCGCTCGGTCGAGTCGACCGTGCCACCGCCGGGGAGTTCCCGGAACGCGACGGTGAAATCGGTGTCGTCGAACGATTCGACGGCCGAGTCGAGTTCGCGTTCGAGAGCGTCGAGTTCGGTGACCAGTCGGGTGTACTCGTCGCTCTCGTCGAGTTCGTGTGGCGACTTGGCCGCTTCGAGAGTCACTTTCTTTTCAACGAGTTGGAACTTCCGCTGGAGTTGGTCGTTGTAGGAGGTTCTGACGAGCATCCGTTCGACGGTGTCGACGAGTTGTGGGCGCGCAACGGGTTTGACGAGATAGTCGTCGATTTCCATCTCGACGATGTCGAAGCCCGGATCGATCGCGGTCACCATTACTACCCGGACATCGTGGTCGCGGTCGCTCACCGCCTCAACGACCTCGTCGCCCGACATACCTGGCATCCGTCTGTCAAGCAGCAACACATCGACCGTCCCGTCCAGTCGTGTCAGGGCGTCGTCACCGTTGTACGCCACCCGGGCCTCGGCGACGGAATCGACCCAGTAGGCGTACAGGTCTGCCAACGATTCCTCGTCATCAACGATGAGTACCGTCGGATCGGAGAGCGTCGTGGTCATTATCGTGGGGGTGGGCGTCGCGGATCGATCGATTGGCCCGGTGACCGCCGGTGACACGGCGGCGGTCCGAGTCTGCGTTCACCGCGGGCCGCGGCCGCCTCGGCACCGACCGATCCGAAGGTGTGGGGAGCATCCACCGACTCGTCGTGTCTCGGTCCGGTGGTACGACCGGGTAGTAATATACGTGTCGGCCGAATTATTGTCTGTGATATCGAGGGGCGGCCGAACGGATCACACATCGACGACCGTGGGGCGGACCCAGATGGTGAAGTCGTCGTCGCGTTTGATCACGCCGCGGACGGCCTCGTCGTCGTCGTCGACGGGCGACGACTCCACGTCCCCCGAGTCCACGTCGACGACCTGTTCCACCTCGTCGACGATCCAACCGATGGATTTGCCGTCGGTCGTCCGGTCGGGGTCGAAGACCACGATTCGCTTGCGGCCGCCCTCCTCGTCGATGCCGAACACGACCTTCGGGTCGACGATGGTCGTCGTCTTACCGCGCAGGTCCATCACGCCCTCGACGTGGGCTGCCGAGTTCGGGACGACGGTCAGATCGCTCACGTCGACGATTTCGGCGACATGGGCGATATCCACGCAGTACGTCTCCGAGCCCAGTCCGAATTCCAGGAGTTGGACGGTCCGTGTCGCCGCCTCACTCATCCTTTTGCCCCCACCGCTCCTTGTCGCTTTGTTTCGACCCCGTTGCCTTGCACCATGTCTCACCCATGGGCCAAACGTCCATTAAACGTACTGGCCGGGTTATTGTTGTTGATAACCATGCCGGTGTATTTATTTCCGTTCTACGGGAACGAAGCGGTATCGAATGAATCGACGAGATCCCCCCGGACTCGGCGGACAGGTCCCGTCCGATGAGCCAGCCCGACGGACAGATGGAGGGGTTCCCCACAGATGAGCGGCTCGCCGGCGCAGGCGGTCGTTGTCGACGACTCGCATTTCATGCGGACGATGCTGTCCGATATCCTCGAGAAAGGCGGTGTTGAGGTCGTCGACACCGCCGCCGACGGGGCGGAAGCCGTGGCCACGGTCCGTGAGATCCGTCCGGACGTGGTGACGATGGATCTCCAGATGCCCGACGTCGGCGGATTGGAGGCCGTCGAGCGGATCATGAACGACTGTCCGACGCCGATCCTGATGCTGAGCGCTCACACGGCCGACGGGGCCGATGTGACGTTCGAGGCGTTGGAGGCGGGAGCGGTCGACTTCTTTACGAAACCCGGCGGCGAGGTGAGCACACAGATGTCCGGTCAGGCGGACCAACTCGTCCGCAAGGTGAACGCCGTCGCCTCCGCCGACGTGAGCGGTGGTCGAAACTCGACCGGATCCCCGACATCGACTACGGCGGTCGGCCGGTCCGACGACCCCGGGTGTCAGGAGGGTGCGACCGTGGTGATCGCCTCCTCGACCGGCGGGCCAACGGTGGTCGAACGGATCGTCGCATCGCTCCCACGGGCCGCCGACCTCAGAGTCATCATCGTGCAACACATGCCGGACGCCTTCACCGGTCGCTTCGCCGACCGCCTCGACGCCGCCACGGAGTACGACGTCCAGGAGGCGACCGACGGCGACCGTATCGGCGGCGGTGACGTGTTGGTCGCGCCGGGCGGCAAACATCTTCGGATCGCCGGTGCCGGCGGCGGGCGACTCCGGATCAAACTCACAGAGGATCCGCCGGAACACGGGGTCCGGCCCGCAGCCGACGTGACGATGCGGTCCGCCGTCGATGCCGTCGACGAGCCCTTGGTCGGGGTCGTCCTCACCGGGATGGGGGCCGACGGAGCCGCCGGCGTCGAGGCGATCAACGAGGCCGGCGGACACGTCGTTGTCCAGGACGAGGCATCGTCGGCGGTGTTCGGAATGCCGAAGCGAGCGATCGAACGAGGCTGTGTCGACGATATCTTACCCGCCGACGAGGTGCCCGAGGGTATCCTCGAAGCGACCCGACCGGAGGCCAATCCATGACCGAGGAGTACGTCCAAGCGTTCGTCCACGAGAGCGAAGAACAGTTAACCGATCTCAACAACTCGCTGCTCGCACTGGAGTCAGATCCGGACGACCAAGCGGCGATGGACGACATCTTCCGGACAGCTCACACGCTGAAAGGAAACTTCGGGGCGATGGGCTACGGCGACGCCAGCGACCTCGCACACGCTATCGAGGACCTTCTCGACGAACTCCGCGAGGGCGCGATGGCCGTGACGCCGGAGGTGATGGATCTGGTGTTCGCGGGGGTCGATCGGCTCGAAGCCGCGGTCGAATCCGTCGACGAGAACGGCACCGTCGAGGTGGCGACGGAGGATCTCGAGGCGGATATTCGAGCCGTTATCGGGAACGGTGCGACCGGCGGTGACGACACGGACACAGACACGGACAACGCAACGACATCGAGTGGCGGCGATCAGGTCGACACCTTCGAGGTGGCGGTCGAGGTCGGCGACTCGGAGATGCGCGGCGTCGACGGAATGCTCGTTCTGGAAGCCGTCCGCGAGGAGTGTGACCTGGTGTCGTCGACGCCTGACCCGTCGGCCATCGAGAACGGCGACTACGACGATGGGTTCGAACTGGTCGCTGCCTCGACGACCGCCGATGAACTGCGGTCGACGCTCGACCGGGTGTCCGCCATCGAGGAGGCGTCGCTCACACAGGCCGGTACCGATGCCGATGCCGACGCGACCGAGGCCGACCCCGACACGACCGACGAGGCGACATCGGACGAAGACGGAGCGGTCCCCGCGACCGACGACGACGAGCAACCCGGCGGAGGTGCGGGCGGGACGAACGGGAGTTCCGCCCGCGAGATCAGCTCCGTCCGGGTCGATGTGGACCAACTCGACGACCTGCACGGACTGGTCGAGCAACTCGTCACCAGCCGGATCAAGCTCCGACGAGCCGCCGACGACGGTGACGTGGGGAGTGCGAACGACACGCTCGGAGAACTCGACAAGATCACCGGCAGCCTCCAGAACACGGTGATGGACATGCGGCTGATCCCAATGCGGAAGGTGATCAGCAAGTTCCCGCGGTTGGTTCGTGACCTCGCCCGCGAACAGAAAAAGGAGATCGACTTCGAGATGGAGGGCGAGGACATCGAACTCGATCGGACGATCCTCACCGAGATCAGTGACCCGCTGATGCATATCCTCCGGAACGCGGTCGACCACGGCATCGAATCGCCCGAGGAGCGCGAGGCGGCGGGCAAATCCCGAGAGGGAACGATCGAACTCCGCGCCAGCCGAGAACGCGACCACGTTACCATCACCGTCGAGGACGATGGCCGGGGGCTCGACGTGGACGAACTCAGGGAGAAAGCCCGGGAGAAGGAGGTTCGCACCCCCGCTGAACTCGACTCGATGGAGGACTCGGAGGTGTACGACCTGATCTTCCATCCGGGCTTCTCCACCGCCGATGAGGTGACGGACGTGAGCGGACGGGGCGTCGGGATGGACGTCGTTCACAGCACGGTCAAACAGCTCGACGGCTCGGTGAACGTCGAGAGCGGGAGCGGCGAGGGGACGACGGTGACGCTTCAACTCCCCGTCACGGTCGCCATCGTCAAGGTGTTGTTCGTCGAGGTGGGTGATGAGGAGTACGGTGTCCCGATCAAGAACATCGACGAGGTGAGTCAGTTGGCCGGGACAAAGACGATCAACGGACAGCCAATGATCGAACACGAAGGAGACATCTACCCAATCGTCGATCTGGCCGACGAGTTGGCGGTGCCGGGCGAGACGGCAAACGGCGACGGAATGGTGCTCCGAATCAGGAAGTCCGAACGACGAGCAGCCCTCCGCTGTGACGCCGTGCGCAAACAGGAGGAGGTCGTCGTCAAGCCCCTCGAAGGCGCGCTCAGCGGCATTCCGGGCCTCAGTGGCACGGCCGTGCTCGGCGACGGAAACGTCGTCCCCATCCTCGACGTGGTGACGTTGTGACCGGGAGCCACCGATGAGTTCGAACCCGACCGATCCAAGCGAGAACGAGTCGTTTCAGCGACTGCTCGCCCACCTCGAGCGCGAACTCGACTTCGAGTCGTCGTACTACAACGAGTCGTATCTCGACCGTCGCATCTCGGCACGGATGCGACGGCAGGGTGTTGACGATTACGAGGCGTATCTCGACGTCGTGCGCGCCGATCCGGAGGAGCCCACGGCGTTGCTCGACTCGCTGAGCATCAACGTCACGAGCTTCTACCGTAACCCCGAGGCGTGGGAGCCGATCCGGGAGGTGCTACGCGAGGTGACCGCCGACCGGGGGGAGGCGACGGTGTGGAGCGCCCCCTGTTCGGACGGTCGGGAGCCGTACTCGCTTGCGATGCTCGCGCTCGACGACGACGAGATCACCGCACGCCGGCTACGGATCCTCGGCACCGATATCAACGCCGATGTGCTCGAGCGGGCCCGCAGAGGCGTCTACGAAACCACCAAAACCAGGGACGTGGCGGCCGAACTCGAACCGCTCGACGACGCCGAGAAGTACGTGGACCGCGACGGAGACACGTTCAGCGTCCGCGACGAGGTGAAAAGCCTTGTCGAGTTCGAACAGCACGACCTGATCGCGGACGAGCCAAAGCGGGGTATCGACCTCGTTCTGTGTCGGAACCTCCTTATTTACATCAACACGGAGTCGAAACGCGCCGTCGTCGAGACGGTCCTGTCGTCGCTCCGCAAGGGCGGCTACCTCGTTATCGGGATGACGGAGACGCTTCCGCGGGCGAGCCGGTCGGGGGTCGAGACGGTCGACAAACGGCGCCGCGTGTACCAACTGGAATAACATGTCACTCTACCAGCTCGAAAAGAACGGCGACGTCGACTCCCTGCTTGACCACCTGACGCGCAGCGACTCGCCCTCGATTCGGAAGCGGACCGCCGAGATTCTGGGCGACGTGGTCGACAACGAGCCACGGGCGGTCGAGTCGCTGATCCGAACGGCCCGGACGGACGACGACGAACGCGTCCGGACGGCCGCCATCGACGCCCTGGACGACATCGGTCCGGACGCCATCGAGCGTCTCGTCGCCGAGATGGCTGGCGTCGACCCCGACGGGGCCGACTGGCGACGCGCCGAGGCGTTCGCCCAAACGGTGTCGGCCGACCGTGACGAACTCCGGATGGCGGCCGCCAACGCGTTGCGACGGGTCGGCGACGCGAGTGCACTGCCCGCGCTGATCGAGGCGCTCGACGATCCGAATCCTCGGGTCCGGGAACGGGCGGCCCGGGCCTGCGGTGCCATCGGCGACGAGCGAGCGGTCGATGCACTCGCCGACCGTCTCACCGACCCAACCGGACGGGTTCGTCGCGAGGCCGCCGCCGCGCTAGCGGCCATCGGCACGGAGAGGGCGCTCGAACCGCTGCTCGGGGCCGCCGACGACCGGCGCGAGGAGGTGCGGTACGCGGCGATCACGGCGCTCGGCGGGTACCGAGGAACCGCGGCGATCGACCCGCTGATCGAGGCGCTCGACGACGACAGCGGGACTGTCCGGCGCGCGACGGTCTTTTCGATCATCGAGTTGCTCGCGAACGCCCCGACAGAGGGGAGCCACCGCATCCGGGAGACGGTCGTCGATCGGCTGGGGTCGGCCGACCGGAGTGTCGTCGACCCACTGACCGAACTGCTCACCGAAAGCAATCAGGCACGCGAGCGGCGCAACGCGGCGTGGCTGCTGGGACGGGTGACGGACGACGCCGGCCGCGACGACGTGGTCGAGGCGCTCGTCGACGCCTTGGACGCCGCCGACGGAACGACGGCGCAGTTTGCCGCAACGAGTTTGGCCGAACTCGGTTCCGAGGGCGGTGCCGGTGACAACGGGGCTGTCGAGGATCGGCTCCTCGATCTGTTGGAGGAGTCGGAGCGCGCCGAGGAAGTCCGCTCGAAGGCGGTGTTCGTTCTCGGCAAGGTTGGCGGCGACCGTGCCCGGGACCGATTGGAGGAGCTGCTGGAGCGAACGGACGACGACACGGTCCGTAAGCAGGCCTTCTCGGCGCTGTCGAAGCTCGGAGGGAGACGCTAGATGGGTGAGGGCGAGCGAAAGATCGTCGACACGCGGGGGAAGTTCACACAGGTCGTTAAGAACGGCCGCGAACTGAGCGACGCGGAGTGGACCGGCGGCCGAATCCTGCTCTCGAACAAGCGATTGATCCTCGCCAGCGGCAACGGGAAGCGGACGATCCCGCTCGACACCGTGTCGAGTCTCGACGGGCGGACCGACGTAAATCAACTCGTCGCGAAGGTGTCGGGCTACGTCAGCCTCCAACTCTCGACCGACGACGTGATCCTCGTCTCGGCCGATGATCCCGAGTCGTTCGAGCGGATGCTCTACCGGGCGTTGCTCGATCGAGCGGTCGTTCTCGCCCGCCACCCTGCCGTTGAGGGGGGTGTCGTCACCGACGCCGAGTGGGAGAAAGCCCGAATCAAGATCGAGAAGGGGGTGGTCGCCCTCGCAATCGCGGACGGTTCGTTTGTCGAGATCGACCTCGACGACATCGGCTCGATGTCGGCCAAGGAACGGACAGTGAAAGACGAGGAGCGACGGGTTCTCGAGGTCGAACACAGCGAGGAGGAGACGAGCGTCCAGACATACATCTCCGGCACCGTTCGCCGGTGTTCGATCCTCGAAACCCTCCTCCGGGAAGGCGAGAGTCGGAGCGAGATCGGCGTCGACCTGACCGAACGACAGAACGAGGTGCTGATGGCGCTGTACTCCGGCGTGTCACCGTTCGAGATCCCCGACTTTCTCGGGATGGACGTCGACGACGTGGAGGAGGTGTTCGACCGTCTGATCGAACTCGACGTGATCGAAGAGATCCGAACCAGACGCGAGGTTGCGCTCAACGCCCGTGGCCGCAACATCGCCAGCGAAGCGATGAACGACCAGTAACTAGTCGTTGACCTCCTCAAGCCGGCTGTTGACCACGATCCGGCCCTTCGGCGTCAACACCGTTCCCTCGTCGGTGTCGGCAACGAGGTTCTTTTCGGCGAGACCGTTCAGGATCATCGTCGTTCGGCTGGCGTCGACCGCGACCACGTCGAGGGGGTCGACGCCGTCGCCCGCGGAGTAGATGGCGATCAACACCTGTACCTCCTCGTCCGACAACGGGACGTCGGAGAGCGACTCGACGAGGTCGCTGTACTCCAGACAGAGGTAGCGTCCCAGCAGGTTCAGCATGCGCTCGGAGGGGAGCGCAATGATGGTGACGAGCGCGGTGGCTTCGGGGACGTGTCGAACCGATAACGAGGGCCGGGACGAGCCACGGAGCGCCCGAGTCTCCTTTTCGAAGTTGGTCACCGTCGCCAGATCGATGCTGAAGCTTCCGTTTGACCCCGAAAGCGAGAGCGTGCGGTCGTCGACGCCGAGTTGCGCCTCCTTTGTGTCGGGGTCGACGACGCGCCCGCCACGGCGAGCCGGGTGTTTGACCAACACCGTCCGGCCGTTGAGGTGGGCCCGGAAGAGAACGGTGGCGAACTTGTCGATGGTGTCCGAGTCGGCCTCGACGATGGCCATTCGACGGTGACCGTCGTCCTCGTACGCGACGGTCAGTGAATTGTTGAAAAACTCCCGCATCTCCGGGGGGACGTTCCCGATTGCCACGTCAAACATCGAGTCGGTTGGAACGGTCACCTTACGGTCCTCACCGGCCAGCACGAGGCGTTTCGGGCTGAGGATGATCCGACCGCGGACCGGATCGGCCGAGTTCATGTCGGTCAGGTAGAACCGGCCGACAAAGTCGGCGATGACGCGTTCGCTCACGCGACCCCCTCCGTTCTACACATCCAACAACCCTCCGACAACGCTCATGGTCAGCACGGCGACCACACAGCCGATCCAAATCAGCGTCACGAAATGGAGAAGCGCGTTCGCCTTATGACCGCCATCAACCGTTCGGATGATCAGCGACGACAACACGGCGTTGATCATCACCACGCCGAGGAGGAGAAACTGGATGAACGGGAGATCGTACACCTGTGTGTGGATGAGTTGCCCGGCGTCGAACTGCGAGCCGGTCGAAAGATCGAGTGACATCCCGGCGAGGATGTCGACGATCTTGAAGCCGATAAAGAAGGCGAACGAGGAGGCGGCGGTGATGCCGTAGAGCAGACCGATCATCGTCACCGTCGCCTGTTGGCGTTGCTGGCGAAGCTGGTTGACGTGGTTCATGTTTTCACTGATCAACTCGCCGAGTTGTTTGGGCTCGCCCCCCATCTGTCTCCCGACGAGATACATCTCGCTGAACTTCTGGATGAGGTACGATCTGGTGTTTGCGGTGAAGTAGTCCCACGCCCGGTCGGGCTGCAAGCGCATGTTCAACCGTTTGAACAGGTCGTTCACGTCGTCGGTGAGGGGACCGAAGTCCTTCCGCCGGAGCGTTTTGAGCACCTCCGTCGTCGTGGACTGTTTGGCCGTCTCGCTGGCACCGAGTGCGCGGATGAGACTGGGAAACTCGTCGTCTCGGGCCTTGATTCGCTCCTCGTGTACCCGAAAGACAACGCCCGGAATCGCGAGTGGCGTGACCGGGATGGCTACGTAGAACGGTCGTGGAATCGACGCGACCGGGAGGAGATCCGTCAGACCCGGTCCGGTGCCAAACAGGTCGCCGACGACGAGAGCGATGAGGACGACCGAAAGGACCGTCCCGACGGCGAGGCTCGCGATCATCGACCACTCACCGTCGGGGCGGAGGTCCTCGGGGTAGTACCAGATCGGATCGTACGGCGACATCGTTCGGATGACGAGGAAAAAGCCGGTCTGGACGAACGCGTACAACACGATCACCGCGCCGACGGTCATGCTGGGATTGGTCCCGGTCAGGATCGGCAGAACGATGGCAAACACCAGTGCGAACGTCATCGACAGCACCATCGACAGGTACAGATCCTTCATGACCTCGAGGTTGTCGAGGGTGCTTTCATACATGGTCACGTAGTTTTGAATCATCACCTGTTGTTCGCTGAGTAGGAACTCGCTGAGTTCTTGCCCGGCGCTGACGGTGTAGGCAAGACGCTCAAAGAAGTCGGCGAGGGGGTCGCTCGGGATCCGGCGAGCGCGGCGACGACAGGCGTCGTCGAGGCTCTGGTTCCACGTGTCGACGAGTTGGACGACCCGGTTCATCTCCGTCGCAAGCGCGCCGTACTCCGCCTCGTCGCCGAGTTTACGGAAAACCTCCATCCGGTCGATGTTGGTCGTCGACAACACCGTCATGTGTGTCATCAGAAGGTGGTACTGGTTCTCCATCTCGACGCGTTCCTGGCTGACGAGGAGTTTGGGATAGACCACCGCCGCCCCGAGAACGAGACAACCGAGCAACGGGACCGGGAGCGCGACCGACAACGGCAGGTCGACGAGGAGTGCGACCGTGGTCGTGCCGAGAAAGAAGAGTGCCGACGGCAGAACGATCAAAAGGAGGTACCGCGACATCGGCATCTCCATGCGTTCGTAGGCCTCGATGACGGCCGACGCCGTCTCCGAGAGGGTGATCCCGTCGTTGCCTGCGGTTGGTTCCGACGCCATTATCTGTGGATATCGAACGGAAGCCCTTCGGCCCCGTCGCGTTGGAACGATTTGATCGCCTCGTTGACCTCGTGGTACCCCAGGATGTTCTCCTCGATCATCCGCTCGATGAGTCGCGCTCGGAAGTCGAGGTCGTCGTAGATCTCTCGCGTGTCCGCGTAGCCGAGCAGCGTCGCGATCTGTTCCTCAAGCACGTAGGAGTTGTTCATTCCTTGAAAATTGATCTCGTCCTCGACGGGGTCCCAACTGAACACCTGCCGGGTGACGACCCCGTCCATCTCCTTGGAGTAGCCCTCGACCTCCTGAACGCTCGTCACCCGACGCAACACGTCGTCGCCCTGCTTGACCCGGTTCTGGAACAACGCCACGTCCGCCACGTCCATGAACGTCTCGGGGACGTTGATCGGTTCGCCGGTGAACCGCTGGATCATCGAGACGATGTCGCTGGCGTGGAAGGTCAGCATAACGGGATGGCCGGTCTGTGCGGCCTGAAACGCCATCCGCCCCTCCTCGCCGCGAACCTCGCCGACGATGATGTAGTCGGGGCGGGACCGGAGCGCGGCCGAAACGAGGTCGAACATGTCGACGTCTGAGTTCTCCTCGCCGCCGCCTTCCCGGGTGAGCAGCTGCTGCCACGTATCGTGTGGCGGAAGCACCTCTGCGGTGTCCTCTGCGGTGTAAATCTTGGAGTCACGTGGGATAAACGACATGATGCTGTTGAGCGTCGTGGTTTTCCCCGAGGCCGTCTCGCCGACGACGAACACCGTCTGTTCGTTCTCCAGACACAGCCAGAGGTAGGCGACGAGTTCGGGCGAAAGCGTTCCCCACTTGGTGATCTGGTTGATCGAGAGGGGTGTCTCGTCGCCCTGCCGGATGGTGAGACTCGGTCCTTGAACGCTCACGTCATCGGAGTAGATGACGTTGAGACGGGAGCCATCGGGGAGCGTCGAGTCAACGATCGGGTTGGAGTCCGAGACCGGATCGCCGATGCGTTCGCCCATGCTTCGGATCCAGGAGTCGAACTCCTCGGGGGTCCCGAAGTCGACGGTGGTCTCGATCATCCCGTACGTGCCGTGATCGACGTAGCACTGGTGGGGACCGATGACGTGAACGTCCTCGTTTGCGGGGTCGCGCATGACGGGTTCAAGCGGGCCGAGTCCGACGATGTCGCGGTTGAGTCGGTACCGGATGTTCTCGTAGGTCTGTTCGCCGATCCGGTAGTTGCCGAGGCCGAGAAACTCAAGCAGGCGGTCGATCCAGTACCGCAGCCCGTTGCGGTCACGCTCGATGGTCGTCGTCTCGCGGAGGAGTTCCTCGATCCGGTCGTCGTACTCCGACTCCTCCTCGGGGACGGCCTTGCTGACGCTCCGGTCGAGAAGTTCGTCCCTGATCTTTGCAAAGAGCGTCTCCTCCTCGCCCGACAACGACGGCTCGATCGCGTAATACTTCATATCCTGCCCGAGATCGCCGTAGATGTGACAGTAGATCGGGCCACCGATCGGGTAGAGCACGTTCGGACGGTCGGTCTCGTACTGGTCGGTCGGTTCGTCGATGAGCAGTGGGAACTCGCCCGTGATCTGCTTGAACTTCTTCAGGTGGTCCTGGAGGTGCGGCCGGGAGGCCGCGAGTTGCCTGAGTTCGTCCGACGGGGTTGCGGTGCCGAGTTCGGTCATTATGCAACGCTCCGACTCTCGATGACGATCCCCGTCCCGGAGCGGACGGAGAAGCCGATGGAGTCTCCCACCTGTTGTCCCATCCCGGCAAAGCGCTTGACCGCGATCTGTCGGCGGACATCGTTGCCGACCTCGACCATCTCCAGTTCGAGGAACACGTCTGCAATGGATCGGAACGGACCGATTGCCTCCCCATCGACCGTCGAGGGGTCGACTGTCAGGATGACAACCTTTCCGCGTGAGATTATGTCACGGAAGAAGCCGATGATCTCCAAAGCGGCCTGACGCTCCTCGTTCTGCCGGACGAGCGCCTCAAACTTGGGGTCGTTGCGGAGGATGGCATCGAACGTGTCGATCACGATGACGTCCGATTCCCACATCGCCTCCGCGTTCATCAGGCGGTTGAGCAGTTCCTTGCGCTCGCCCTCTCCCTCGTCGGACAACGCCCCGCCGGTGTCGAAGTCGGCATGGAGAAAGAGGACGTTCTCGTCGAGAAGGTGATCAACCATGCCGTACGACAACGAGTGCATCTGGTCGATAAATCCACGCACCGTCAGTTCGGTCGAGAGAAAGGTAACCGAGTGCCCCTCCTCGCAGAACCCGTACGTGAGCCGCTGGGACAGGGCGCTCTTGCCGGCGCCGTAGTCGCCCTCCGCGAGCATGATGCTTCCCCGCGGGACCCCACCGCCGAGTTCTTTATTGAGGCGGTCGTGATCCTCCAGTCCGAGGGAAAGCAGGTTGGAGCCAGCCTGACTCATACGCGGAAGGCAAACACCTCCTCGTCGCCGTTGACGATGACCTTCGCCCGGTGGTCGCCCTGCGAGAGGTTGATGTCGGAGACGACGATACGGACGACGTTGTTCGGTCGCCACTCCTCGCCGTCGACGACGGTGAGCGTGACGTTTGTCCGGTACTCACCGTCGACCAGTATCTCGACGAACCGACTGTCGGGCGGGATATCCGAGGTGCCGGTGTTTTTTACCAACAGCGTCACATCCTTCGAGGAGTTGTTGTAGACGGGACTGCCTGCGTCGCTGATCACTTCGATATCCGTGCGCACCTCCTCTGACACCTCGAGGCTCTGGTCCTCGATTCCCTGGCTGAGCCGCGAGACGCCTTGGGTGAAGGTGCCGGCGACACCCGCGGCGATAACCATACTGGCGATGAACAGGATCAGGTGGGAGGCTGAGACGCTGGCCATCAGAGTACCTCCGTGACCGCGATACCGGGACCGGAGACGATTTTCACACGGTTCGGCGGGCTCGGCACCGATAGTTCGAGGTGGAGGCGCTCACCGGGGAGCCACAGATCCGTCTCGGCGTCCCCCGCAACCTCCTGGACGGAGATGTTGGTCCGGTAGGTGTTGTCAACCAGCACGTCGACCACTCCGACCGACAGTTCCGTCGATCCCTCGTTGACGACATCAACGGTCAGTGTACCGGTGCTGTCGTTGTACGTGGCGTTCGTGATGCTGATAGCGGTGTTTTGCCGTTCGAGCGCCTCGTCGTCGACGGCCGACCGGGCGTCGTTCATCTGTTCAAGACCGTTGGACGAGGCCGTGTAGGCCGTCGAGAAGGCGAGAAAGACCCCGACAAAGATAATCGCCGCCGACCCGCTGACACTAAAGCCCAAAGGGGACACCTCCCCCACCGCTCCAACACTCGAATACGACCGAGTCGGCGGTCGACCCGGTGAGCCGACTCACGTACCTGAGGCTGGCGACGTGGTGATCGATGGAAAGGTCGGTCGGCGCACCGGTGACGTCCTCGTCAACCTCGCCGAAGCCAACGAGAAAATCGAGAAGTTCGTCCGCTGCGTCCTCGCCGAGCCACTGGATACGTCGGTAGTACTCAACCGCCCTGGCGGCGTCGTTCACGTCGCTCTCCTCGATGAGATATTCGAGCCACTCCATGATGAGGAGGTCGCCGACGTAGCCCGACGGTAGGTGCGTCAGATACGGCTTCGTCGGCATGGACTTGCCGTCGTTCATCATCGTGTTGGCGGCGAACTGGAGATCACCGGCTCCCTCGCCCGTGTCTTCGGGGCGTTGTCGTTGTGCCTGTGCCGGCTGGCCGGCCGACTGAGGCGACCGTGTGTCGTTCATGTGGGTCGGCTCCGCCTCGGGTTCCGGGTCCGGTTCTGGGTCCGCCGTCGGCTCGGAGGCTGGCTCCGAGTCGGGGATATCCGCGTCATCGGACGCGTCCATCCCACCGAAATCGCCGTTCGATCCCTCGTCGAACTCACCCGTCTCACCGAAGTCGTCGCCGACCTCCCCGCCGGTGCCATCCGCCCCGCCGAAGTCGTCATCGGACCCCTCGTCGAACCCACCCGCCCCGTCGAAGTCGTCGCCGACCTCCCCGCCGATGCCATCCGCCCCGCCGAAGTCGTCATCGGACCCCTCGCTGAAGCCGGTGGACCCGCCGTTAGTGGCGTCGCCCTCGCCGGCCCATTCGGCGTCGCCGCTCTCGTATTCGTCTTTCAGTTCGTCAAACGATTTCCCGGAGTCGTCGGAGTCGTCGGAATCATCGGGCATAGTGTCCGTGGTCGTCGATCCGTCGTCTATCGTTCCTCCGTCGAACGAGTCGTCGAAACCGCCGTCGGGGGCGTCGTTCTCGTCGAGAAAGTCGTCGTCGAAAAACTCCTCGGCCTCGGCACCGGCGATGTCGTCGTCTAGATCCTCGTCGGGGTCGTCCTCGTCGTCGTCGAACAGCCCGAGTGAGCCGCCGCCACCGTCGAGGCCACCGCCCGCACCGCCCTGCACGTCGTCGACAAAGGGGTTGACCCCGCGGGTGACCATCTCGTAGATGTCGAGCAGTTTCCGGACGTTTTCCTCGACGTCCTCGACGGTGTTGCTGATCTCCTCGTTCTCGCTTCGGATGGTGCTCACGGTCGAAGAGAGGCTGGCGACTTCGTTTTCCATCTCGTCGATCCGACCTTCGAGTTCGGCGGTTGCCGCTCCACCGCCCTCGCCGTCGTCGTCGAAGCCGAGGCCGTCGTCGAACCCGTCGTCGAACCCGTCGTCGCCGCCAAAATCGTCGGCGCCGTCCTCCTCAAACAACATGTCGTCGCCGTCGGCGGCGCCATCGCTCTCGGAATCGTCGTCGCCGAGAAACCGGTCTAGTAGTTCCATCCGGTCCCCCCTGTAATCCAACGACACGTCGAGTCCATTCTGTCGTAAGAACGATGCGGCCGACTAAGTTTAATCGTTGCCTTCGAGTATCAGTTTTGATAGGTGTGTGACGGACGTCTGTCAGAGCCGACGCTCGGTTCCGGCGGATTTGACGACGAGCGAGCCGGTGGTCCCGTCGAACCGAAGCGACCGGCCCGAACCGCCGCCGACATCCGTCGCGACAACAGG
>NZ_JAQCNJ010000008.1 GCF_028275055.1 Haloplanus sp. | reverse complement strand
GTTGCATACGCCGAGGCCGGCGATGTGGACGACCCCGACCTCATCTGCCTCCACGGTCTCAATGCCGCCGGATCGTCCGGCGAGTTCCGTGAGATCGTCGACGCTCTCGCGGAGACCTACCACGTGATCGTCCCTGATCTCCCCGGATTCGGCCGGTCGGACCGTCCCGACATCCGGTACTCGGCGACGTTCTACGAGGACTTTATCGCCGACTTTCTCGCGGAGTTCGACGAGCCTGGGGTCGTTGCTTCGTCGCTCTCTGCCGCGTATGTCGCCCGCGCTGCCGACGAGTTTGGGGTCGATGTTTCCGCGCTCTTTCTCATCTGCCCGACGGCCGTTGCCGGCCCCGAACCACAGAAGGCGTGGCTCCGCGAACTCCTTCGCTCCCCTGTTCTCGGCGCCGCGTTGTTCAACGCCCTCGTCTCGAAGCCGTCGATCCGGTATTTCAACGCCGATCACGCCTACGCCGACCCCGCGGCCGTCTCCGAGGCGTGGACCGACTACCAGTGGCGGAGCACCCACCAGCCGAACGCGCGCCACGCCGTCGCCTCCTTTGTCGCCGGCCACTGTAATTCGACGCTGGAGCTCGGTCCGACCCTCCTGGCGATCGATGCACCCGTCACCATTGCCTGGGGCCGCGACGCGACCCTCCCGCCCCTGGCACGGGGCCGAGAGATTGCCGACGAGGCCGACGCCCGACTCGTCGTTTTCGATCGCGCGAAACTCCTACCCCACGTCGAGTACCCCGACGCCTTCGTCGAAGCGGTTCAGGAGGCTATCTGACCCGCAGGACGAGTAGCCCCTCGCCGGTCGTTTCGTTGGTGCCTTTGTCGGCCTCGACGGGCGTGTCGACGGTCACGTCCTCCGGATCTGTCCCCCTGACGACACCGGTGAGTCGCACGGGGCCGAACTCGGCGATGGCCGTCACGTACGGCTCTTCGTCGGCGAAGCTTGGGCCGGCGACGTGACAGACGGTGAACGTCTCGACCGTGCCTGACTCCGGGAGAGCGGCCCGGTCGAGGTCCGCCGCCGCACACTCGGGACACACCCGCCGCGGCGGGAGCGCGCCGTGTCCCTCCGGGCATTCGAGGTAGTACCCCTCATTTTCGCCCACGGCATCAAGCCACTCGTCGTAGCCGGCGTCGGTCATCGGTCCACCTCCAACACGTGGACGACGGCGGACGCGACGGTTCCCCCCGCGTTGTGTGTGACACCCACCGTGGCGTTCTCGACGTACTCGCTGTTGGGGTGGTCACCACGGAGTAGCCGCGTCATCTCGGCGATCTGACTCCCGCCGGTCGCTCCGACCGGGTGTCCTTTCGCCTTCAGGCCGCCCGAAAGGTTCACCGGGCGCTCGCCCGTCGCCGTTGTCTCGCCGCGACGCGCGGCACCGATCCCCTCGCCCGGATCGTAGAACCCGAGTCCCTCGATTGCCAGCACCTCCGCGATGGTGAAGCAGTCGTGGACCTCCACCAGATCGACCGCGTCCGCGGTCACCCCGGCGTCCTCGTACGCCTCGGCGGCCGCCCGCTCCGTCGCGGGCGTGACCGCGAGCTGCTTCCGGTTCTGGAGCGCGAGGCTGTCGCCACCCTGCCCGCTCCCGGTCACGGACACCGGGGCGTCGAGGTCGTTGGCCGCGGCGTACTCCTCGCTCACGAGCACCACCGCACTCGCCCCGTCGGTCACCGGACAGGCATCGAAGAGGCCGAGCGGTTCGGACACCATCGGCGCGTCGAGTGCCTCCTCGACGGTGATCTCCCGGTGGAACTGGGCGTACTCGTTGGGCATGGCGTTGTCGTGGTTTTTCATCGCAACGTGTGCGAGGTCCTCCCGTTCGCCGCCAAACCGGTCGAAGTACGCCCGCGCCATCAGGGCGTACGCGCCGGGGAAAGTGACCCCGGCCCGGATCTCGTACAGGTCGTCGGCGGCCGTCGAAAGCCCCTCTGTCACCTCCGCCGTCGAGAGGTTGGTCATCCGCTCACACCCACCTGCAAGCACCACGTCGTTCTCGCCGGAACGGATCGACCGCACGGCCTCCCTTATCGCGACCCCTGCCGACGCACACGCCTCCTCGTAGCGGGTCGCCGAACACCGACTCCCGATCATCTCGGCCATCAGTGGGGCTTGGTGGCCCTGCCGCTCGGCCAGCGACCCCATGAAGTTCCCGTAGTTGATCTCCTCGACGTCGTCGACCGGGACCGAGGAATCGGTCCGGGCGGCGAGGGCGGCCTCGGCGAACATATCGCGGCCGGTTCGCTCCGGATGCCGACCAAACTCGGTCAGTCCTACACCAGCGACTCGTACCCCTGTCATAGGTTCGTGTACGAGTGCGAACAAGTAAAGGCCTGCCGGATTCGACGACTCACACACCGTCGCCCCCGTTCCGGCCTCAACAACTGCCACCCACCCGCTCGACGTCCGACGTGTAACCGCCCCGCCCCCTGCCACACCCGAAACGGTTAGTCGCGCCGGGGCGCAGGTGGCCACATGACCGATTGGATCAGCGGCACGTTCACGAGCGACGTGGGCTGGGAGCATCTGGAGCGTCTCGTCGATATCGGCGACCGGATGGCCGGCGGGGCGGGCGAACGGGAAGGGTTGACCGTGACACGGGACGCCCTCGACAGACTCGGCGCGCGCAACGCCCACATCGACGACTTCGAGATTCAGGGGTGGACTCGATCGTCGAGCGGGGTCGACACCCCCGACGAATCCGTCGACACCACAGCCCTGCCGCGGAGCCCCGCTGGAACCGCGACCGGTCGTCTCGTCGACTGTGGGGACGGCCTTCCGGACGACTTCGACGCCGACCTTGACGGCGCGGTGGTCGTTGTCTCCTCGACCGTGCCCGACCACTACGACCGGTTCATTCACCGACGGGAGAAATACTACCGTGCTCTCGAGGCCGGCGCGGCGGCGTTTATCTTCCGAAATCACACACCCGGCTGTCTCGCACCGACCGGGAGCGTCGGCACCGACGACTCGCCGCTCGGCCCGATTCCCGCCGTCGGCATCGGCAAGGAGGCGGGGATCCGCCTGTGTCGACGCCATGCGGGCGACGAGGTAACGGTACGCGTCGACTGTGCGACCCCTGAGGCGACGAGCGGTGTCGTCCGCGCCGATATCGGTCCCGACACCGACCGGGCGGTCTATCTGACGAGCCACGTCGACGCCCACGACATCGCCGAGGGTGCCGTCGACAACGCCGCCGGGACGGCGACGGTCCTCGAGGTGGTCCGTGCGCTCCGTGCCCGCGACGCCCCGCTCGATCGACGGGTTCGGGTCGTCTGTTTCGGTGCCGAGGAGGTCGGCCTCCGCGGTTCGAAACGCGAGGCTGATCTGGTCGACCCCGACACGGTACAGGCCGTCGTCAACTGCGACGGCGTCTGCCGGGGCCGGACGCTTCAGTTCTACACCCACGGGTTCGACGCACTCGCCGCCGCCGTCAACGACGTGGCCGACCGGTTCGGCCACCCCGTCTCCGTTCGCCCGACGCCACACCCTCACAGCGACCACTGGCCGTTCGTCGTCCGGGGGGTTCCCGGACTGCTGGTGTCGAGCGAGGGCGACGAGCGGGGACGTGGCTGGGGCCACACCCGAGCCGACACGCTCGACAAACTCGAGCGCCGGACGCTCCGCGAGGGGGCCATCCTCCTCGCACCGCTCGTCGCCGCCCTCGCCGGTGCCGACCGGATCGACCGACGGTCGCCCGACGCCATCGCCGCGGACCTCGAACGTGGGAGCCTGGCCGAGGGGATGCGGGTCACCGGCGACTGGCCGTTCGGGAGCGGTGGGTCTTTTTAGCCTCGTGGAGCAACGTCGGCGTATGCAGCGGATCCGGCGCTTGCCGATCGGAGTTGTCGGGGAGGTGCGCCCGTGAACGTCGCTCTCCGGGGTGACGACCACACCGTACGGGCCGCCCTCGGTGCCGCCGACCCCGCGGTCGTTCCCGAGAACGGTGACCGGAGCGTCGACACCGTCCTCGCAGTCGGCGAGTCGGGCCTCCGTTCCGTCGCCGCCGACGTGCCCGACACGCCCGTGCTTCCCGTGGTCGATGGCGGCGGACGACACGCCGTCGACCGGCCGGCGCTCGACGACGCACTCGCCGCCGTCGCCGACGGCGACCATCGCATCGGCACCCATCCCGTTCTCGGCGTCCGGCGAGACGGTACCCCGGTCGGGCGACTCCTCCGCGACGCGGTGCTCGTGACCGCGACCCCTGCGAGCATCTCCGAGTACGGCTTCGACGGGGGCGAAACGACAGCGTCGGTTCGGGCCGACGGTCTCGTCGTCGCGACGCCGATGGGGAGCGACGGCTACGCCGCGTCGGCGGGTGGTCCGACCCTCGACACGACAGCCGGCGTCGCCGTCGTTCCCGTCTCACCGTTCTCGATGACGGCCACCGCTACGGTGGCCGACCCCGACACCGGACTCGCGCTCTCGGTGGAACGGGACGGGGATGTCGCCCTCTTTCTCGACGGGGTTCGACACGGCTCCGTCGGCGTCGACACCGATCTCCGGATCGAACGCGCCGGCTCCGTCAGTCTCGTGTCGATTCGAACGGAAAAGTTCTAATGAGTCACCGGCCCACTCCAACGTATGCAACCGCTACAGTTCGTCGTCCCGATCGGCGCCCTCGGGGCCCTTGAGCCGTACATCGCGCACGTGGTGTTGACGCTGGTGGTGGTGAACATGTTCACCCGTATCCGCGCACACGGCGTCCACAAGCGACGGGTCGAGAACGGTGCCGAGGAACTGAGCCGGTACGCGCCACACTCGCTGTCGACGCTCGCGCTGGTTCTCACCTCGTTCGTGTTCCTGGTCGTCGAACCCCACGGCGGCATGGTCATGTCGGTCATCGCCGTTGGCCTCCTGTTGACCGACTTTTTCGAGTTCGAGTCCCGGCAGGTCGAGGCCCGTAACAATATGACGTTCGAACGGCCCAAAGGCGCCGTCGCGGCGTCGTTGCTCGCCCTTCTGTACGCCGGCTACCAGAGCCTGTTCGTCTTTATCGAACCGCTCTGGAACGTTATCGTCTGACCGGTAAGGCTCCCATCGGCTCCGGTCGACACGCCATCCGCTACGACAGACCGTGTTCTTCGCTTTTGACTCCGATCGACGCCCGTGTCGGCTCCTGTGGGGTCAGCGATCGTTCGGTCTCGTGTCGGCACCACGGGCCGCGGTCTACGCCGGTTACTCCGCGTTGCGTCGATCGTCGATGGTGTCGCTGGCTTCGCGGACCGCCGGCAGAATGACCCAGAACGCCAACGGACCGAGGATCGCAAACCAGAACAGCGTGTCCATCAACCCGATTGCGAGGAGGTTGAACAGGTCCGCGTTCGCCGGACTCGGAGACGCCGGACTGATGAGCTGTCTCGTGCTCTCGAACCCCGGCGTTCGGTACCACCCCGCGAGCACGACCCAGCCAAGCCCGGCACCGGTGAAGATGCCGAGTCCTTTGATGAATTCGTCAGCCATTGTCCCATGATTCGTCGGCGTCCTCTTGAGGGTTTCCCATTCCACGAGCACGGAACCGGGTTCCCAGTACGTAGACACCGCCCCCGAACGTGATTGCGGCGAGTCCGGCCACCGCGAGCGCGGCGCTCAACACCGTCTCGGGGGGAGTGACGCCGAGTGTCCGGAGCGATCCAAACACGGCACGACGGAGGAGGCTGAGCCTGATGGTCGCGGCGTCGAGCAACACGAAGCCGACGACGACGCTGAGAATCGCGATGAGCGTCGAAAAGACGGTAACGGTCTTGTACACACGCATCGGGACGACCACGTCCCGCCCGCGCCCGTGTTCGTGTTCGTGCCCGCCATCGCGACGGTCCGTATCGTCGTCGGAAGAAGAGCCCATCCGGCGCTACTTTGGCGGCCGGAGCCGGTAGTACCGGCGGTTGAGGTCGTACATATACCCCTCTCGCATCGTCTTCAGCACCGCGTAGGTGACCGTCGTCGCCACGATGGGCAGGAGAAAGGTCAGATCGAAGAGCAGGTCGACGTCCATCGGCATCAGGTTCTTGACCGCGAGCAGGCTGATAGTGAACGCGAACACGATGCCGCCGACGCCCACGGCCGACCAGAACGGCTGTTCGACCGGGCGACGCGCCGATCCCTTGTTCAGGAAGGGTACGATGGCGACAAAGCCAACGACGACGACGTTCGCGAGCACGCCGTAGGTCCGGTCGGCCGTGATTTTTTCCCCGCCGAGAATGGCGAGTTCGGGGTTCAGCGGTCCGAGTTTCAGCAGGCCGAACGACCAGTAGAGATACCAGTCCGGCAGGATGATCGCCGGCGTCGAACTCGGGTTCGCCGGGCTACCGATGTGTGGCGGCATCGTCGCCGACAAAAAGAAAATCATCCCGGTAAAGAAGGCAGCGATCGAAAGGTTACGGACCGTCTCGTGGGGCCACGTCGGGAAGGCCAACACGTCGCGCTCGACGTAGTCGGACTCCGTTCGGAGGTCCTGATCCTCGCGTCGGGCGCGCTCGAAGTACTCGTAGGTGAGCCGCGAGAGGCCCGTGGTTCGTTCCTTGCGCTCGCGCCAACTCGGCGTCTCGTCGTCCGGCGCAACGATGCCGGGACCACCGCTTCCGTCGGTGCGAGCCTCGGTGCCGTCGGTGTCGGTGTCGGTGTCGGTGTCGGTGTTTGTGTTGGTGTCGCTCATTGGTTAGTGGGGTTCCGCGATGCCTTGCACCCAGACGATGCCGATGTGAATCGCGATCAGCGATGTCACGACGAACGGGAGCAGGAACACGTGGAGGATGTACATGCGTTGGAGCGTCGCCGGGCCGAGGGTGAACCCGCCGAACAGGAGTTGGGCGACCCACTCACCCGCCAGCGGGATCGACAACGACATTTCGACGCCGATCTGCCCGGCCCAGAACGCCAACTGATCCCACGGGAGCAGGTAGCCGGTGTACCCGAAGACCATCGTCAGGCTGATGAGAACGATGCCCAGCAGCCAGTTCAGTTCGCGCGGCTCCTTGTACGCCCCGGTGAAGTATACGCGGAGCATGTGAAGAAACACGGCCGCGACCATCACCTGTGCAGACCACCGGTGAATCGACCGCAGCATGAACCCGAACTGAAGATCCGTCATGATGAACGTGATCGAGTTGTACGCGGTGCTCGGGTCGCCGGTCTGTGCCGGCGCGTAGTAAAAGCCCAGTAGAGCCCCGCTGACCGCCGCGACGATGTACGCCAGCGTCGAGAACGAACCCAGCGCGTACAACGGGTACCAGTACCAGAACTTGTTGTCGAGGTCGTACTGTTCCGTGTGGCTCTTTGGCATCTGCATGTTAACCTTGTAGTAGAGGTTTTCGAGCAACTCCAGATAGTCGACGATCCGGAGCCGCTTGTCCATCCAGATGAGCGCCACCAGAAAGGTAGACTCGACGGGGGTCAGATCCTTCCGCTTCATCCACCCTTCGTGGTCCATATCGTCTTTTTCTTTGAGGCTCATTGGTTATCGCTTGTAGTAGGGGTACACCGCGCGTTTGACCGTGTCCCACGCGCCGTCCCCGATGGTTTCGCCGTCGACGCCGTCCTCGCGGATGTACAGGTCCTCCCATTTGCGACGGCGCTTCTTGACGATCATGACGTCGGGGAGAAACTCCTTACGGTACAACGCGAGAATAAACGCGAGGTCGACGAAGATTACGGCCAGCATGGCGCCGAGAAACATGTTGCCCGTTTCGCTGAGGCCCCACCCGCTCACGAGGCCGTAGGCGAACATGAACACGAACGCCACCTCGATGACCGTCAGAAGGACGACCGCGATGGCCGCTGCGGTGCTTTCACGCGCCGGTTCGTACCGATGAATATCGCCGTAGGTGCTACCACTTGATGACATGTTCACTCACCTCGTCCGGTTCCGGTGTGCGGTGACTCGCCGTATTTCAGGACGTAGAAGCTGAATATCAGCGAGACGATAATGCCGAGAATCGTCGCCGCGCCGACCCAGTGGGCTTGGATCGGCACGCCGAGCGTGTGAAGGTCGACTCCACCGCCTTCGCCGCCGCCGCCACCACCGCCGGAATCGGGGATGTCGCCGGCGACGACGACGCCTTTCATCCCCAGGCCGCGGTGGGGCTGGCAGAAGTACTTGGCGACGGTCGCCTCCTCAAAGGTCTGCTCGAAGGTGAACCCGGCGTCGGCGGAGAGGTCGCTTTCGAAGTCGCCGCCTTCCTCGGCGACGACGTTGTGCTGGCCGCCTTCACCGGTCCACTCCCAAACGACGGTCGTTCCGGGGTCGACCTGGACGGCCGCAGGATCGAACCCGAAGTTTCCGCCGTTGCCTTGGGAACCGACCGAGATGGTTACCTCGTCCTGGCCGGTCGCGTCGGCAACCTCACTGTAGTTGCCCACGTCGCTCATCCAGCCGTCGAACGACGCCTGCGCCGCGGCTGGTGTTGCCGTCGCGGCGGCCGTTCCGGCGGCGGCGGACCCACCGGCTACCCTCAGGAAATCCCGCCTGTTCATACAGGCAAATGTCGGAATGGGACGCGCTTAAACCCACCGACTCATCAACGGAGATCAGTCGGGATCGGGCGACGTGCCGCCTGCGGGGGCCGTCTCCGTCGACTCGTCGGACTCCGCCGATCCTTCCTCGATCGGGGGCAGAAAATCCGGGCGGTCGTTCTCGTCGACGCCGACCGCTCGCAACCGGTTTCGGAACTCCTCGGCACGGAATCGATCCGACAGGCGGGCGTTGGCGACAACGGCAAACAGAAAGATGCCGATACCGACGAACACCAGACTCACGACCGGCGGGACGAGATTGACGACTCCCCGTGCCGTCGGGACCGCGTCGGTGAACAGCCACGCCGCGACCAGTCCGAGGCCGGTCAGGATCTGTGCGAACGCGATGAACTGGAGCAGGTTGTTGCCCAACTGTCCGGTCCCCTCGGGGACATCGCTCGGATCGGGCAGTGACACGTCGTCGGGCGCTTTGGGCACCTCGTAAGACTCCATCGAACACAGCGCCACCGTCGGCTTCACGTCCCGCATCACCGTTCCCCGACCCTCGACACTCCCGTCGGGGGCGACGATAGCGTACCCTTCATCGGAGTAGGCGACCAGCCGTTCCTCGCCCTCGGCCCCGGCCTCGAAGCGTTCGACGACGGCAAACACGTTGCGGGTGGCGATCCGACCCTTGAGATCCTGTTCGACGCGGTCGAGCAGTTCCGGGCCGACGACCCACGTCTCGGGGTCGAACGCCGCCTCCCACTCGTCGACGCTCATCTCGGCCATGTCCTCCGGGCCGAAATCGTCGAAGTCGTACTTTTCTTCGACCTGTTGGCGGAGCGTCTCGACGTCGGTTTGAACCTTCTCTCCGTCCTCGCCGCCGCCCTCGCCTGTTGTCGAGGGCGGGGCGTCATCGGTCCCGTCGGTCGACGACGGTGACGGATCGGCCATCGGTCGTAATTGGACCCACAGCATCATACACCTTCCGACCTCGGCCCGGAGTCGGACCCGTTTTAACGCCACCGTCCTAGCGGTAAACGATGGTAAGTGAGGCGACAACGGCGACCCTCGCCGGCCTCTCAGTGACGGCGAGCTTTCCGTTCTACCTCTACGGGGCGTGGATCGTCATCGA
>NZ_JAQCNJ010000102.1 GCF_028275055.1 Haloplanus sp. | reverse complement strand
GAGCCGATCGAAGTCGAGGAAACGGACGCCGACACTTCGGTCAGCATCGACGACCCCGAACAGCTCCAGCAGTTCCTCGACAGCGAGGAACGCCAACTCCGCGAGAAGGTCGACCAGATCGTCGCCACCGGCGCGGACGTGGTGTTCTGTCAGAAGGGGATCGACGACCTTGCCCAGTATCTGCTCGCTCAGGAGGGCGTTCTTGCGGTGCGCCGTACGAAGAAGTCCGACATGGGCTTTTTGAAGGAGATCCTCGGCGCGGAGGTCGTCACCGACCTCGACGCGGCCACCGACGCCGACCTCGGGACCGGCTCCATCGACCGTGACGCCGAGGCCGGCCTGTTCTACGTCGAGGGGTCGGATGCCCACGGCGTGACGCTTCTTCTCCGTGGCTCGACCGAACACGTCGTCGACGAACTCGAACGTGGCATTCAGGACGCCCTCGACGTGGTTTCGGCGACCGCGGCCGACGGGCGTGTTCTCTCCGGCGGCGGCGCCGTCGAGGTCGAGATCGCGAGCCGGTTGCGCGACTACGCCGACAGCGTCAGCGGCCGCGAGCAACTCGCGGTCGAGGCCTTCGCCGACGCCGCCGAGGTCGTCCCGCGCGTTCTCGCCAGCAACGCCGGTCTCGACAGCATCGACACGCTGGTCGACCTGCGCGCGGCCCACGAGAGCGGCGACGCCCGCGCCGGCCTCAACGTGTTCACCGGCGACGTGGTCGACACCTACGACGCCGGCGTCGTCGAACCCGCTCACTCCAAGGAACAGGCGTTCTCCTCCGCCACCGAGGCGGCAAACCTCGTTCTGAAAATCGACGATATCATCGCCGCAGGCGACCTCTCGACGTCCGGTGACGACGACGAGGGCGGCGCCGGCGGCGGTATGGGCGGTATGGGCGGCATGGGCGGCGCGATGTAAGCCCGGTCGCCACCACACGCCCCGTCCCAAACTTCCGATCCGACCTGCCCCTCCCCCCACCCCGTCCCAACGGGGGCGCAACGACCATCCATTTCGGGCACCTATCGCCTGTATGGAGACCCTGCTTCTGGACGCCGATGCGGTGGACGCACATGCTCCGCTTCCGGCCGTCGTCGATGCCGTCGACGCCGCGTTCGCCGCCCACGCCCGCGGCGACACGGTGATGCCATCGAAGTCGTACGTCGACCTCCCACAGTACGACGGCGATTTCCGGTCGATGCCGGCGTATCTCCGTGCCGAGAACTGGGACGCCGCGGGGCTGAAGTGGGTGAACTCCCACCCAGAGAATCGCGGCCGTCACGACCTCCCGACGGTTATGGCGACGATGTGCTACGCCGACCCCGAGACGGGAGTCCCGCTCTCGATCATGGACGGGACGACACTGACGACAAAGCGCACGGGAGCGGCCGCCGCCGTCGCGACCGACCACCTCGCCGTCCCGGACGCGTCGACGCTCGGACTGGTCGGCGCCGGCGCACAGTCGCACACCCAACTCGACGCCATCGCGACGGTCCGCTCCGTCGAGACGGTCGTCGTCGCCGACGCCGACACCTCCCGCGCCGAAACGTTCGTCGAGTCGATCCGCGACCGGTTCGACGCCCGCGTCGGATCGGTCCCGGAGGCCGCCGCCTGCGACATCGTCTCGACCGTCACGCCGGTTCGGGAACCGATCGTTGACGCCGACGCGGTGGGCGACCACACCCACATCAACGCCATCGGCGCCGACGCGCCGGGTAAACACGAACTCGCCGACGACCTGCTCTCGGCTGCGAAACTCGTTGTCGACGACCGCGAGCAGTGTACCCACTCCGGCGAGATCAACGTCCCATACGCCGCCGGGAACCTGACCGACGCCGACATCCACGCCGAACTCGGTGCGGTGGTGATCGGGGCGGCCTCGGGCCGGACCGACGCCGACGGCGTCACCGTCTTCGACAGCACCGGCCTCGCGGTCCAGGACGTGGCGACCGCTCGCGTCGTCTACGAACGGGCGACCGAGACGGGGGCGGGGACCGCCTTCGACCTGCTTGGACTCTAAACGAGGCGGTCCAGCATCCGGTCGGCCGCGTCCGGTCGGTCCCGGCCCGCCCGGTTCCTGCAGACGGGGTCGCTCCGGGCAGTAGAGGCGGCTCCCGTTCTGTGCGCCTTGCGATTCGTCCGGTCTGTTCGGCCCGTTCGGGCGGGACGAGGGTGTCGTTGCCGCCGGCGATGGCGAGCGGTGGTGCCGGTCCGAGCATGTCATACTCATGCCCACCCGCACAGCCGTTGTAAAAAGCGGTGGAGCCACCGCCTCGGGAAGCCGGGAGACGTTCGGTTCTATTCGAGGTAGATGGCCGGCCGGAGCGGCACCGCGTCACCAGCCGTTTCACCGGGGTCCGGCGGGTCGGCGTCCTCTGCGTACACCTCGACGGCCGCATCGAACTCCCGTTCGAGAAAGTCGGCGGCCGACTCGTAGACGGCCGCCTCGTCAAGGTCGCGCACGGCTGTCGTCGTCTCGTCGTCAAGGTCACGAACGAGGTCAACGAGTTCGCCAGCGAGGTCGTTCACCGCGTCGCCCCGTTCCCGGAGGTCGGGGTCGCTCATCGCCTCGCTCATCACCGCGCCCACGTCCGGACCCGCCTCGACAACGGCGTCGAAGACCCCCCACTTCCAGTCGGCGGCGACGTACACGCTGACCGTGTCGGGCTCGGTTCCGGTCACGTCGATGATGTCGTGGATGTCCTCGGTGAGGCGTTCGATCCCACGCTCCCGGGCCTCGACGGTCGTGTTCTCCAGTTCGGGGTCGACCGCGGGCCACGGCGCGTCCTCCGCCGGGGTCCCCGTCAGTCGCTCGTGGAGTTCGTTCGCGAGAAACGGAACGAACGGGGCGAGCAGGCGGAGCCGCGTCTCGAGGACGTGCCGGAGCGTCCACCGCGCGGCCGGCCGGTCCCGGTCGGTTCGGCGCCGGTACCACCGGAGCGACTCCTCGAAGTCGTAGAAGGCGGTCTGGCTCGCCGTCCGTGTCTCGGCGTTCTCCATCGCCTCGGTCACCGCACGGGTCGTCCGTTGGAGCTTCGAGAGCAACCAGCGGTCGACGTGGTTGAGGTCGGGCAGGTCGTCGTCGAACGTCGACGCCGGGGTCTCGGGAACGAGTTCCCCCGCCCGGTTCCAGAACCGCTCCAACTGGTCGCTGACGCTCGCGACCTGATCCGCGCGCCAGTCGTAGTCCTGCCACGGTTCGGCGGAGTTGAGCAGGAAAAAGCGCACCGTGTCGGCGCCGTAACGGTCGATGGCCTCCCCCGGCAGAACGACGTGGCCCTTCGAGGAGGACATCTTTTCGCCCTCTAACAGCCCCATCCCCATGATGACGATGCCCTCGGGCCAGGCGGCCTCGTCGAACAGTTCGGCGTGGTGGAAGAGATAGAACGTGAGGTGGTTCGAGATGAGGTCGTTCGCGGAGAAGCGGTAGTCGACGGGGTACCAGTAGTCCCACTCCTCTCGCAGGTCGAGCGCCCGCGGATCCGGATCGTCGACCGCGTCCGGCCCGTAGAACAACGCGTCGAAGAACTCGTGGTCGAGGTCCGCGACCGGAATCTCGCGAAGCCGCGGCGCGAGGGTGTAGTAGGCCATATAGATCGTCGAATCCGAGAGCGGTTCGATAACGAAGTCGTCGTCCCACGGGAGATGAGTTCCCAAGCCGTAGTTGCGGATGCAGGGCCACTCGTTGAGCCAGTCGATGGTGTGGTCGTACTCCCCGCGCGTATTCTCCGGGATACACTCCATGTTCTCGACGACGCGCTTTGTCGCTTCCTTCCAGTCCTCGTCGTTGTAACTGAGAAACCACGTGTCCTGTTCGGCCACCTCGACGTCGCCACCACACCGGCAGACGACCTCCTCGGAAAACTCGTACATGCTCCCGAAGTGGCCGGCCTCGATCCCGGTGTCGCGGTAGGACTCCCGGACCTCTTCGATCACCTCGCCGGCGAACTCACCGTACTCGTCGTGGAGGCGACCGGTGTGGAACTCGCGGTTGTACAGTTCCTTTGTCACCGCCTCCAGTTCGGGATCGTCCGAGGACTCGACGCCGGACGCCTCGACGGCGTCGCGTGCCGACACGTCACCGTACCCCTCGACATCGAGGATCGGGACCGGTTCGATCCCCTCGACGACCGCGGGGTCGATGCCGTATCGTTCCATCCGGTCGTCGTCGGCCTGTGCCTCCTGTAAGGCGAGATAGTCGTCCGGCGAGTGGGCTGGGACCGACATGACGACGCCGGTCGCGTTGTCGGCGTCGACAAAGCCTGCGGGCAGGATCGGCACCTCATCACCCGTGACGGGATTGGCGACGGACTCCCCGATCAGACGCTCCCCGGAAAACGTCTCCTCGACGGTCACGTCGTGGGCCTGTAACCGGAGCTTCTCGCTTGCCTGGTTTGAGACGAGCCACGTCTCGCCGTCGACGGTCGCTCGAACGTACGTCGCTCCGGGGTCGAGGTACGCGTTGGTGACTCCGCGAACCGTCTCCGGGCGAAGCGTCGCCATCGGCACCACCGCGTCGTCGAGACCGAACCGAATCAGCGTGTACTCCTGATACTCGGCCTCCTCGCCTTCCAACAGGTCGTGGGTCGTGACCGGTTGGTGTTCGTTGGTGCAGTATTTCACGGGATGCAACCCCTTCTCCAGCCGCCCCCGGTCGCGAAGGGTCTTGTACTGCCACGTGATGAACTTCGAGTAACGGTCGTCGTTGGTGGTGAACTCGCGCCGCCAGTCGATCGAGAGCCCCAGTGACTTCATTCCCCGTTTGTAGTGCTCCTCGATAAAGTAGTGGGCATAGCCCATCGGCGTCTCCAGTTCCTGTAGGGTGTCCTCCGGAACGTCGTACGTGTCCCGGAGCACCGAGAGCTGTTCAGCCTCGCCTTTTTTCAGGCGCTCGACCGCGCCGATGATCGGCGTGCCGGTGACGTGCCACGCGATTGGAAAGAGAACGTTGTCGCCCCGCTGTCGGCGGTAGCGAGCGTACACGTCCGGGACGGTGTATGTCCGTGCGTGACCGATATGCATCCCGCCGCTCGGATACGGGTAGGGGACGGTGATGAACGTCGTGTCGTCGTCCGCTCCGTCTGGGTCGGCTTCGTATCGTCCCGTCTCGGCCCAGCGCTCCCGCCAGCGCTCTTCGAGGTCCTGCGGGTCGTAGTCCATACGCCGGCCCACGGTCCCCCGACCTAAAATAACTCCTATCCCCGGCGTGTTCGGGCGGATTACTGTCGTTGATAACCCCACGGCGAGCCGTGTCTGCCGGTACGGAACGATTACTTACACCATTCCACGGCGTGAGAACGCCCGTGAACGGGACGCGTCGTCGGCTCGCCGGTGCCATCGGGGTCGGTGGAATCGGATTGGCGTTGCTTGTGGCTCGGCTCCGGCTTGGACCCCGTTCCGGCACCACACCGGTCAGCGATGTCGCGCCCATCGGGCTCGCCCTCGCCTTGCTGGTCGTCGCCGGGTGGCTCCCTCGAAGCGAGTTGGACGGTCTCTCCGCGCTGTGTGTCCCCGCCGCCACCGGGGCGCTGGCCGTTGTCGGCGGCCTCACGGCCTTTGTCACGACCGAACTCGTTCCCGCGACCACCGTCGTTCCGACCACGCTCCTCCTGTTGAACTTCGTCAGCGCCGGTGGGGCTCTCGGGCTCGCCGCCGGCTTGCTGGCGGCGACGACGTGGACACTCCACGCCCGGACGAGCCAGCTCCGACGCTCGCGCGACGAGTATCAGGAACTTTTCGACGGTATCGCCGACGCGGTCATCGTCCACGACACCCGCGGTGGCGTTATCGCGGCAAACGACGCGGCGACCGACCGCCTCGGCCACGACAACGAGTCGCTCACCGACCGCCGGATTACCGACGTTGAGAGCGGCGAGATCCGGACCCGGGCCGTCACCGACGGCCGAATCGTCTACGAGACGAATCACACCACCGCCGACGGCGAGACGGTTCCCGTCGAGGTGAGTGCCCGGCGCGTCCGATACCGTGGAGCGCCGGTCGTTCTCTCGGTTGCTCGCGACATCAGCCGTCGTCGCGCCTCCGAACGCCAACTGAGCCGTACCCATGATCGGCTCCGAGCGCTCAACCGTGTCCTCCGTCACGACATCCGCAACGACATGCAGATCGTTCTCGGGACGGCGCGACTTCTCGGCGACCACCTCGACGACGAGGCCGCACGGGCCCACCTCCAGAGGATCACCGACACCGGCGAACACGTCGTCGAACTCACGAAGAGTTCGCGCGATCTCGAACGGACGCTGAGCGCCGAGACGGTTCCCTCGCTCCACCCGGTTTCGCTGACCGAAACGATCGAGTCGGAACTCGACCGCTGTCGGTCCGCGTTCGACCACGCCACCTTCGACATCGACGGCGACCTCCCGGACACCACCGTCCGCGCGAACGACCTACTCTCCTCGGTTTTCCGGAACCTGCTGAACAACGCCGTCCAGCACAACGATAGGGAGCAGCCGACGGTGGCGGTCTCCGGCGAGCGACGTGACGGCCGGGTCGTCATCCGCGTTGCCGACGACGGCCCCGGAATCCCGCCGGCACAGCGACGGTCGGCCTTCGAAAAAAACGAGGCCGGCTTCGACAGCCGGGGTACAGGCCTCGGTCTCTATCTGGTCAGCACCCTCGTCGACCAGTACGGCGGCGACGTGTGGGTCGAGGACAACGATCCACGAGGCACCGTGATAGCGGTTCAACTGTGGGCAGAGCCACCCGCTGACGGGACGGTACCGGACGGCGTGGCTTCGGACGAAGCGCGCAGGTGAGCCGACGGCACCCGGTCGCCGGTTCGGACTCGGATTCAGACGACGTGTCGAATGTCGTAGGAGCCCAGCCGACGGATCCAGCCGTCGTCGGCGATGTCCGCCACGTCTTTGACCGCCGCCCGGGCGTGGTCCTCGTACAATCCTGCCTCGAAATCGATGTGGAAGAGGTAGTCGCCAAGGCGGTCTCCCGTCGGCCGGGACTCCACACGAGAGAGGTTAATATCGCGGTCGGCGAAGGCTTCCAGCAGTTCCAGCAACAGTCCGGGATAGTTCGCGTTCGGGTTGACGATAACCGTCGATTTGCCGCCGGCCTCTCCCCGCTCCGCGGCGGGCGCGATAACGAAAAACCGGGTCGCGTTGGAGCTTCGATCCTGGATGTCCTCGGCGAGTACCCGGAGGTTGTCGTCGGCGTTGTCCGGGTGGGCGATGGCGGCGACCGAGCCGTCGTCGCAGGCGCGTTCGACCCCGCGGGCGGTGCTTGCGACCGCCTCTAGACTCACGTCGGGGTACTCCGCTTCGAGAAAGTCCCGACACTGGGCGAGTGCCTGGGAGTGACTGGCGACAACCTCAAACGACTCCCCGGCCGCGATCAGCGCGTGTCGGATCGGGGTGACCACCTCCTCGACGACGCTCACGTCGTGGGCAGCGAGGGCGTCCAGCGTCTCGGTGACACTCCCCTCGATGCTGTTCTCGATGGGGGCGACGCCGCGCCGATAGTCGCCGGCCGCCACCGTTTCAACGATGGCTGTCACGGACTCGCTAAACGTGACCTCGTCGGCGACGGCCCGCGCGGCCCGGTGGGAGTACGTCCCCTCCGGCCCGAGCGTGATGGCCTTCATGCTACGAGCGTCGCGTGGCGGGGAGAAAAACGCGTCGGGTCTACGCGAGGATGAGACGGACCACGAAGACGCTCCCCTCGGGGTCGTTGTCCTCGACCCACACGTCGCCGCCGTACTGGTCGACGAGGGTGTGGACCAGATACAGCCCGAGTCCCGTCCCCTCGCTGTCGAGGCCCTTCTCGCCTCTCCCGAACACCGTCTCCTTCCGGCTGTCGTCGACGCCCGGGCCGTCGTCGGCGACGCGGACGACGGCGTGGTCGCCGGCCGTCTCGGCGGCGACGGTGACCGTCGGCTCCGTCCCGGCGCTGTGCTGGACGGCGTTGTTCAACAGGTTTCCGAAGACGGAGCCGAGCATGTCGTTGGCAGTCACCTCAACCAGTGGGACGTTTCCACGGGTACGGATCGCCGCGTCCGGATACGCGGCGGTCGCCGTCTGAATCTCCTTGTTCAAAACGTACGACAGGTTCGCCGATCCGAGTTCCGCCTCCGTCTCGGACATGAGCGTCCGCATCAGGTCACCGATCACGTCAGTCAGTTCGATTATGTGTTGGGAGCGGCTCCGGATCGTTTCTAGCTGTGGGTGGGCCGTCTCCTCCACCGCGTCGTCCAACAGGTCGGTCATTCCCTCGATAAGTTGGATATCGTTGCGGATGTCGTGCCGAACGATCCGATTGAGGAGTTCGAGTCGTTCGTTTTGCTCCTCGAGTACCTGCTGGTACTCCCGCGTCTGTGTCACGTCCTTGATCGCACCGTCGACGTAGGCGTCGCCGGCGTTTTCGAAGTGACAGACGGTGATGAGCCCCCAAAACGTCTCGCCGTCGTGGGTTCTGAATTCGAGTTTTTCGGTGCGAACGCCGTTGTCGGCGGCGTCGGCGAGAAACTCCGTCCAGTCGGTCGGATCGACGTACGCCTCTGCCACCTCGGTGGACAGGAGCGTGGCCTTCGATCCGGCACCGAACATCTCGACCAGTGTGGGGTTGGCTTCGATGAAGGTGCCGTCCGGTTCGCCGGTCGCCCGGAAGATGCCGGTCGGAACGTGCTCGACCAACTCCTCGAACCGCCGGAGTTCGTCCCGTCGCCGCCGCCGTTCGGTGACGTCTCGGACCGTCAACAACACGCACGGTTCTCCCGAGAGGTCGACCCGTGACGCCGACAGCTCAGCCCAGAACGGCGTCCCGTCGCGGCGTTTCATCCGGCGTTCGACGGTCCCGTCGCCGACGACCAGTTCTCCGGTGCCGGTCCGTCGGTCGTCGTCGACCAACTCGGCTACCCGGCGGCCGACGAGTTCGTCGCGACCGAACCCGCTCAACGCCACGAACCGCTCGTTGACCTCGTAGACGACACCGTTGTTCGGTTCGTGAACGACCAGCCCGTCGGACACGTGATCGAAGAGTTCGCGGTACCCTCCATCGACGCCGATCGTGGGCGGTTCCGTCACGTCCACCGCTTCGATCCCCCGATATAAAACCCGTCTCCCCGATTATCAGCGCTTGGAACAGATGTCCACGAAGTTCCGCAGGATCGTCAACCCCGTCTCGCCGCTTTTCTCAGGGTGGAACTGCGTCCCGAATACGGTGCCGTTCTCGTTCCCGATGACCGCGGGGAAGGTACGGCCGTGGTCGGTCGTGGCGACGACCGCCCGGTCGTCGTCGGGCGCGGCGTAGTAGGAGTGGACGAAGTAGGCGTACTCGCCGTCGACGGAGCCGCCACGCCCCCCCTCGACGCCGGTCACGAGCGGGTGTGGGTGGCCGCGCTCGACGGTGAGTTCGTTCCAGCCCATGTGGGGGATCTTCTGTCCCTCGTCGAACCGGACGTTCCGACCGGGGATGAAGTCGAGTCCGACTACCTCTCCCTCGCCGGCGTGGTCTGCCTCCTCGCTCGACGTCAGGAGCATCTGCATCCCCAGACAGATCCCGAAGACCGGCTGTCCCCGTGCGACGGCCTCCGCGAGTGCATCCCGATACGGGCCGGCGTTCTCCATCCCCTCGCGGAACGCGCCGACCCCCGGCAGAACGACGCCGTCGGCGGCCGCGAACTCGTCGGGATCGTCGGTGATCGTCACCGCCGCGCCGGCGCGTTCGAGGCCGCGCGTGGCCGACCGGAGGTTTCCGAGGCCGTAGTCGACGATGACCACATCGGCAAGCGCCTCCGTCGGCGGCTCGGACAGGCTCATATCCGCCATTCGTCGGCGGGTGTAAAGTGGTTTCCGTTCGCTCAGTACTCCTCGAGACGGGACTGGCCGCCCCCTGCCACACCCACCAGATCCGCCGCCGTCGCGATAGCCTCCTCGAACGCGTCGCGCTGACTCCCGTCGTAGAGGGTCGCGGCCGGGTGGAGACAGACGAGCACCCGCCGCCCTTGGCCGTCGATCCGCGCGTCGACGACCGATCCCGCCTCGCGGGTGACCGCAACCTCGCGGTCCAACAGCCGCTCGCCCGGTACCTTTCCCAGCGTCACGACGAGGTCCGGATCGACGCGGCCGATTTCGCGGTCCAGAAACGACGCGCAGTTGTCGAGTTCCGCGGCCCGTGGGTCGCGGTTCTCCGGCGGCCGGCACCGGACACAGTTGGTGATGCGCACGTCGGATCGGTCGAGTCCGGCGTCCCGGAGGGCGTCGTCAAGCACCGTCCCCGACCGACCGACAAAGGGTTCGCCCCGCTCGTCCTCCGTCGCGCCCGGTGCCTCCCCGACAAACAGGAGGGCGGCATCCTCCGGGCCGACGCCGTTGACGATTCGACTCCGGGACTCGACGAGCGCCGGGCACTGCTCGCAGGCACACACGTCCGCTCCGTCGGTGTCGGTGTCGACCATACCGATATCCCGGGAGCCGTCGGCTTAAGCCTCCCCGTCGCGCCGGAAGCGCCGGGCGGCCCGCGCCCCGAGTCGCGCCACCCGGAGCGGTTCGGGTCGCCCTCCCTCCGGGGTGAACGCCCGCACGAGTTCCGTGGCCCGGTCGTCGTTGACGCCCACGGCCCGGACGTACACCGTCTCGCCGTTCACCTCGAGTCGGCGACGCGGTGGCTGGGACCGGTAGGTCGACAGCCGACGGTCCAGTGCGGCACCGGTAAACGCCTCTCGGAGCGCGGGTTCGAGTCCCGGACTCGACTCGAAGGACACCGAGAGCACGGGGCGGTCCGTCGCAGCCGAGAGTGCCCGCAGGTCGACGAGATTGAACCACGCGGGAGCGATACCGGAGAGAAGGATCCAACGGGCGTCGTCACGCCCCAACTCCTGATACAGCGTCGTGGCGGCGTCGGTGGCGTCGGTTCCACCGACGGCACACGATCCGAACCCGACGCCGTCGACGACGCGGTCCGCTCGGACGACCGCTCCACAAAAAACGCTCCGCTCGTCATCGGTGGCGAACGACTCGGCGATGCCGAGTGCGCGCGCCCCTGACTTCACTCGCCTTTGATCTCTTCGAGGCGGTCCAGCAGTTCGTCGTTCGACGCGCCGATTTCGAACTCAACCGACCCGCTGTGGTCGGCTTCGGACGTCTCGACCCCCTCGTTGTCGTTGAGGTCAGCGTTTAGCTCCTGGTTCTCCTGTTCAGATTCATCGTAGCTCCCGAAGCCCATACATGTGACATCAATAGACGCACGGTCAAAAAACTATGTTGCGGGCCGACCGCCCGGTTTTTACCGACGCCACGTTCTCGTGTGGGTATGGCCGTCGTCAATGTCACAGCGGACGCCGAGGAGTTCACGTGCAACGCCTACCTGCTCACGGGCGACCACCCGGCGCTCGTCGACGCCGGCACGATGCCGGGCGTGGTCGATGTCATCAAAGACCACGTCGACGACCTAGAGACGGTGGTACTCACCCACCAACACGCCGACCACATCGGCGAACTCGACGCCATCGCCGACGCGTTCGACCCCGAGGTGTACGCGTACACCGATCATCCGCGGCGGGACCACGGCCTCACCGACGGGGAGACGATCACACTCGACGGCGAGGAGTTCGAGGCCGTCCACACGCCCGGCCACGCCGCCGACCACGTCTCGCTCGTCGGCGACCGGGCGTTGTTCAGCGGCGACGTGGTCGTCTACAACGACGGCGCGTTCGACGACGGGAGCTTCGGTCGGACGGACATGGCCGGCCAGTCACGCGAGCGGTTGATCGAGAGCCTAGAGACGGTACTGGAGCGGCTTCCGGAGACGGTCGAATCGATGTATGCCGGCCACGGTGACTCGTTCCATGCCGACGAGGAGAGTGTGCGGGCGGTGATCGAGCGGGCGCTCTCGCGGGCCGAGCGTCGAGAACCGAAATACTAGGCGCTGCGTCGTTCTTTGGCCTTGGGTCGGAGTTTCTTGTACCCACACTTCCGACAGCTCTCTGCCCGTGCCGCGTTGCGTGCGTTACACCGCATACAGATCTGCTTGTCGAGCATCCGCCGTTCTGCCGCCTCGAACTTGGCCATGCACCCGATTCTTGAGCGACGGTCATAACGCTTGCGAGTGTCCCCGACAGAGGGTCGCCACAACACAAGCGTTTAGACGACTGGCGGAGTAGTTCGTCCATGGCGAACTGTCCACTCGCCGACGACTGCCCCAGCTTCTCCGAGCGGATTCAGGGGATGGGGTGTCAGCACTACGGCGACCGCGGGGGTGCGGAGTGGTGTAACCACTACGACATGCCCATCTCCGACCTGAAACAACAGCCGGTGAAACCCGGGGAAGAACTCGTCGTCGAGGTGACCGACATCCACGAGAGCGGCGCGGGCGTCGGCCGCACCGAGGACGGGTTTATCGTTCTCGTCGACGGAACGCTCCCGCCGGCCCGTGCCCGTGTCCGTGTCGACCGGGTGAAGTCGAATCACGCGACGGCCGCGGAGGTCGAACGACTCCAAGACGAGGAGGACGGCGACGACACCGAGGGTGGCGTCGAACCCGACGACGACAACGCCGATGCCGACGCCAGCGCCGACGATTCCGGACGGCCGGAACAGCTGGGCAGTCGGGACAACTTCTGGGGCGGTTGAGCGACGACGCCGGCACGGCGTCGGCGGTGGACAGTCCGAGGTGTAGCTTTTAGGGGCCGAGAATCTACGGTGGAGTATGGACGACAACCCGGACGCGAACGCACTGCTCGAACGCGCCGGCTTCGACCCGGAAAAGAGCGTCCTGACCCGTCGGCAGGCCGAGGTGCTCGCACTCCGCGAGCGGGACGTTCGACAGTCCACGATCGCCGATCGACTCGGCACCTCACGCGCAAACGTTTCGAGCATCGAGTCGAGCGCGCGAGACAACGTGGCGAAAGCCCGCGAGACACTGGCCTTTGCCGAGGCGTTGACGGCGCCGGTTCGTGTCGAGGTCGACGAGGACACCGACCTTTATGATGTGCCCAAACTCGTCTACGACGCCTGCGACGGTGCGGGCGTCAAGGTGAACCACACGGCCCCGGACCTGATGAAACTGGTCAGCGACGAGGCCGGCGACGCTGTTAAAGGCCGCGAGATTCAGGCTCCGCTGCTCGTCGGTGTCACGACCGACGGTACCGTCCGCGTCCGGCGGTCGACCAACTAAAACTCCCCGCGTCGTTCCAGGTCGGCGACCACATCGCGGACGCGCTGTGCCTTCTCGGTCGGCACCACGAGCACCCGGTCGCCGTACGCCACAACCGTCAGTCCCTCGACGCCGACCAGTGAGACGTGGACGTCGTCGCCGGCGACGAGGTTGTTCGTGGCGTCGACGGTCACGGCCTCCGCGTCGCCGCCGACGACCGTGCCGTCGTCGTCGGCCGGGAGAAGCCGCCTCAGGGCGTCCCACGACCCGAGGTCGTCCCATTCGACTGCGAGCGGGACGACGACGACGTCGTCGGCGCGTTCGAACACCGCGTGATCGACGCTGACCGGGTCGACGGCCTCGAACCCCGCCGCGGCATCGTCACGCTCCAACGCCTCGACCAAGGGAGCGAGCGGCGTCGACCGCGCCGCCGACAGAAACGCCTCGGGCGTCCACGCGAAGATTCCGCCGTTCCAGTAGTAGCCCGCCTCGACGTACCGACGGGCGGTGTCGGCGTCCGGTTTCTCGTGGAAGGCAGCCACGTCGGCGTGGTCGCCCCGGTCGGCGCCCGGTTCGACGTAGCCGTACCCCGTCTCCGGTCGCGTTGGCTCGACCCCGAACGTGACGAGCGACCCCGTCTCGGCGGCCACCCGTCCCCCCCGTCGCGCCGTCGTCTCGAAGTCGCCGGCGACGTGGTGGTCGCTCGGCACCGCAAGCACCACCGGGTCGTCGAAGCGCTCCCGGACGCGATGGGTGGCGTACACGAGTGCCGGACCGGTGTCGCGCCCGGCCGGTTCGACGGTGACGGTGGTCTCCGGGACGGCCTCGCGCACGGCGCCGGCGATGTCCGGACGCGTCGAGACCACCACCTCGTCGGCGAAGCCGACGCGGGCGACGGTACGTTCCAGCAAGGAGTCGGCTCCGTCACCCAGCGCCAGCAGTTGCTTGGGCCGGTCGCTTCGACTCGCAGGGTAGAGCCGCGATCCGGTCCCGCCGGCGAGCACCACCGCGATCAGCGGTCGATCCATATCGATCACTGTCTCCGGAGCAGGAGAAAAGCCACCGGTCGTTCACCACGTCTCGACGACACCCTCGCGGATGTCTTCCAGACAGCCCTCGCAGTCAGGGTGGCCGGCGTCGAAGCAGTCGGGCCGCCCCTCCTCGTCGAGGGCGACGGCCCGGCGGTCGGCCTCGCGCCGACAGACGATACGGACCCGTCCCGACTCGTCCGTCGGCAGGTCACTCGCGATGCGTCCCGCTCGGTAGGCCCGGCGGGCCTCGCCGTAACGGCGGCCGGCCGAGCGGAATGTGGTCCGCACGAACCGTTTCAGCCGGTCGTCCATACCTCGGTTCAGGCCGCGAGCATCAAAGGTCCGTCGCCAGCACTCGATCCCGCCGTGGTCGGGTCCTGCGGTTACAGTTTCGCCCCGGTCGGCGAACTTTTTATATCACGGCGCACCAACGATCGTGTGCCTCCCCACGAGAACAACACGGAGGCGATTGAGACCATGACAGATTTGCAGACCCACGCGGAGGACATCGTAGCGCAGTTTTCGGACCACCTCGACCTCGCGGCCGACGACGTCGAGGAGCGACTCGACAACCTCGTCAACGAGTACCAGGTTCCGGTGGACGAGGCCCGTCGTAGCGTCGTGAACAGCTACCTCGACGAGGCTGGGCTCGAACGTGACGCGCTCGGCGGCGGCGACAACGCGTCCGTCCGCCTCGCCGAAATCGAACAGGACGAGCAGTGGCTCGACGTGACCGCGAAGGTCGTCGAACTCTGGGAGACCCGGAGCGACTCCGTTGCACAGGTCGGCCTGTTGGGCGACGAGAGCGGAACCACCAAATTCGTCGCCTTCGAGACATCGGACCTCCCGGCACTGGAGGAGAACGCGGTTTACCGACTGGAGAACCTCGTCACCGACGAGTATCAGGGTAACTTTTCGGTGAAGCTCAACCGGACGACGACCATCACCGAGGTCGACGAAACCGTTGAGGTCGGCGACGACGCCGAAACCGTCGAGGGCGCACTGGTCGACATCCAGAGCGGGAGCGGACTGATCAAGCGTTGTCCCGAGGCGGACTGTACGCGCGTTCTCCAGAACGGTCGGTGCTCGGAACACGGCGATGTCGAAGGTGAGTTCGACCTCCGGATCAAAGGCGTTCTCGACGACGGCGAGGCGGTCCACGAGGTGATCTTCGACCGCGAGAGCACCGAGGCACTCACCGGGACGACCATCGAGGCGGCCAAGCAGATGGCGATGGACGCACTCGACACCACCGTCGTTATCGACGAGATGCGAGGGGGTGTTCTCGGCCGGTACTACCGGGTGAGCGGTCCACAGTTCGGCCGGTACGTGCTGGTCGACGAGTTCGAGCGGCTGAGCGATTCGGTCGATGCCGAGGCGGCCCTTATCGAAGCGAGGTCGATCTAACATGAGCCAGGCACCCACCCGCGAGGTCGCACGACGCGTCTTCGCCCGCGAGTTCAACGACGCGAGTCACACGTTCAAAGAATCCGACGACGAACGCGCCCCCGTCTACCTTCTTCTCCCGACGGGCGAGCGGGCGAACCGCGTGTTTCTCGTCGGAACGCTGACCGAGAAAGAGGATGTCGGCGAGGACGACGAGTACTGGCGGGGTCGCATCGTCGACCCCACGGGGACCTTTTTCGTCTACGCCGGGCAGTACCAGCCCGACGCGGCGTCGACGTTGCGGGACCTCGAACCGCCGGCGTACGTCTCCGTCGTGGGCAAACCCCGGACTTACGAGACCGACGACGGGGGAATCAACGTCTCGGTCCGCCCCGAATCGATCACGGCAGTCGACGCCACGACGCGGGATCGCTGGGTCGTCGAGGCGGCGACCCGGACGCTCGAACGCGTCGCCGCGGTCGACGACGAGGGCAACGAGTACGCCCGGATGGCCCGTGACGAGTACGACCTCCCGGTCGCGGACTACCGCGAGACGGCACTCGCCGCCCTCGAAGGTCTCGACGAGACGGACGAACTCGGTGGCGACATCCCGCCGGCCGAACCCTGACAACCCGGTTCGACCGACGCGTCGGTCGTCCCGCACGCCCGCTCCGCCACAGCGTCTGACAAACCGTTAAGTGAGTCGGACAACGACAGAGTCGTGACAATGGGCAACAAAAACAAAACCATCTCGTTTCGTGTCAACGAGGACGCGTTCGAGACACTCCGGGAAATCGCCGAAGAGCGTGATCTGTCTCTCTCGGCGGTGTTTCGCGACTACGTCGATATGCTCGTTGCCCACGACGGACAGGTCCAGGTCGTCCCCGAACACGAACTCGACGATGAATCGGGCGACGACGCCAGTTTTCCGCCGAAGGTGGAGGTGCCAAAGAGCTTTGTCCGAGAACACGAACGTCTCGAACTCGAAGCCGAGCACCTGCGCGAACAACTCGACGAACACAAGGGGTACGTCAACCACCTACGGGAACAGTTGGAAGAAGGCGGCGAGGACGTCATCCAACTCGAGGACCTCGACGGCGGCGAGTCGGACGAACCGTCTTTCAGACTAGGCTGACAGCGTCCGGCGTGCCTCGGCGGCGCGCCGTTCCATCTCGTTGTCTCCCTCGACGGCGGCTAAGGATTCGACCGCCTCTAGCCGCCGCACCGCCCGATCCAAAAAGGAGAGCACGTCGCCCGGGTAGGCGTACAACATGTACTCGTCGGTCATCACGTCGACGATGGCGTCGGGACCCATCCCCTGTGCCCGGAGGTCGAGCAGATACCGGATGAACTGACGTTCGGGATACCCGGTGTAGAGGTCGTCGGGGTCCGCACAGTCGAGAAAGTCGCCGGCAAAATCCAGTAGCCGGTCCCGGGTCGCGTTGTCGAGTTTGGCGAGGCCGTCGCCGTTGTAGAGTACCTCCATCGTCGCACCCTTGAACGCACCCTTCGGGATGGACGTGTCCAACTGCGAGACGATCTGACGATGGTTTTTCAGGTAGATCTTGTCGGTGATGGCCACTGTCACTGTGTAGGCGACCGGACGACTAAAACGTCCCGACTCGACCGTGTGTCGCTGCCACACCCCGATGCCGAGTCGTAACCTACTTCACTCACAGCACAGTAACTCAATTCGTGTCCGGGTTAGGGTAGTGGTTATCCTTCAGCCTTGTGGAGGCTGAGACGCGGGTTCGATTCTCGCACCCGGACCTTTTCGGCGACGAACACGCACAGTCTACCGGTCCACGACGTCCCGACCCACGTCTTTGGCCATCCGTCGCGACGACCCCGGTGTCGACCGCTTTCTCTCCCCGTGAGTCATCCAGCATCTGCGATTCGAGGGACCGCCTCGCTCCCACGGCCCACGTCTACGACGGACCGGTTCGGAAACGGTCGCTGCTCATGGCCGAGAACGTCGCATTGAACGGCGTCCGATTCGACGACACGTTGACCGGGCCCTGGCGGCGCTGAGAAGGGGTGTCGACACCCCTTACTCGTCGGTCGTATCGATACCGAGAACGGCGTTGATCCCGCAGACCCCGGTTGTCGCGTTGAACCCGGCTCCGAGCGCACCGAGCCCCGTAATCAGGCCGAGCGTGCGCCGTCCGGTCCGTAACGCCTGCACTGCCACAATCGTCAGGCCGACGGCGAGTACTGCGCGAACGAGACGGTCACGGCCACCGACGTTTTTCGCTGGTGCCATAGATCCGTTTTGACCTGCCGGGTGATATATCGTCCGTTCTCACAACCCGGGTCGACGCCGCCGTCGTGCGCTCACGACAAGGCCTTTGCATCGGGCCCGCACACTACCCGACCGCAATGGACGAACGACGCGCAGTGGTCGCCCTGTTCGGCTTCGCCGTGGCCCTCGTCACCGGATACGTCGCGTACCGCTTTATCGCCGCCCTCACCGTCGCCGTCTTTCTGTATTACTCGACGCGCCGCTTCTACAGGGCGCTCGGACGGCTCCGTCTCCCTGCACGGGTCCGGGCGGTGACCGTTATCACCTTTCTCGCCGTCCCGTTGCTCATTCTCCTCAGCTACACCCTCGTGTTGTTGGTTGTCGAGACGCGGCGCTTTGTCGAGACGTACCCCGTCGTCGAACTCGCCGCGACGAACGTGGCGTGGCTGGGCGGTGTCGAGGATATTCCGGAACTCACCGTCGGCAACCTCGTCGACGCATACCACGCCGGCCGGCTTGATCGGGTCATCGACTTTCTCGTCGCGAACGCCGCCGTCCTGACGACCGCGGTCACCGGCTTCTTTCTCAACCTACTGATCGTCGTTGTCGTCACGTACTACCTCCTGATCGACGGATCGAGGATCCACGAGTGGCTCCTCCAGTTCGACGACGACGCCATCGTCCGTGAGTATCTGGAAGCCGCCGACCGCGAACTCGAGGCCATTCTCTTCGGGAACCTTCTGAACGTCATCGCAATCGCGCTCATCGCCGTCGGTGCGTTCAACGGGTACAACGCCCTCGCCCCCACCGCTGTCCAGGTACCGTACCCCACGCTTGCTGGCGTTCTGACCGGCGTCGCCAGCCTGATCCCGGTCGTCGGGATGAAAATCGTCTATCTCCCCCTTGCCGCCGTTATGTCGGTCCCGGTCGTTCTCGACAACGCCTACGCGCTTGCCGGCTACGTCGTTGCCTTTCTGCTCGTGGCTATCGTCGTCGTTGACACGGTGCCGGATCTGCTTCTCCGCCCGTATCTGAGCGGCGAGCGAACCCACGTCGGCTTGTTGATGCTCGCGTACATCTTCGGGCCGGTCGTCTTCGGCTTCTACGGCCTTTTTTTGGCCCCGATCCTTCTCGCTCTGGCTATCACCTTCGCTCACACGGCGCTCCCGCGGCTCCTCGGTGTGAACGACGGCACCGTCGACACCGCCCCCTGATGCCGGTCTCGGCAGCGCTTAACGATCCGCGAGTGATCACCCCGATATGACGCCGGTTCCTCCCGCCGTAGCCCGGTGAGAGGACTGGCTGAGGCCGCTCCGGGCGACGAACGTCCGTTACCGCTGAACGAGGTCGGGATCACCCGACAGTCGGTCAAGCGCCGATCGACCCCCGCCGGCCGCCCCGCCAGTCCGGATGACGTTGAACGCCGTCACCAGGTCCGACCGGGAGATCAGGCCGACAAACTCCCCGCCATCGTCGACGACCGGAAGGCGGCCGACCCCCTCGCGTTGCATCGTCGAGATTGCGTCCATCGCGTCGGCGTCCGGTCGGATCGTCACCAGATCGGTCGCCATCACGTCCTCGACGCGGTATGCGTCGTGTTCCACCTCGCGGACGTCGCGGGTGTCGTCCAGGGTCACCATGCCGACGAGTCCCCCGGCGCGGAGAACGGGATACCCCGTGTGACGCTCCCGAAACATCCGCTCGGTGAGCGTAACCAGGTCGGTGTCGGCGGTGACGGTGTGTAACTCCGCCACCGGCGTCATGATGTCTCCAACGGTAACACCTTGGAACGCCGCCTTCATCGCCGTCTGCTGGGCCTCGCTTGAGGCGGCGATGTAGATAAAAAAGGCCAGCGCGATCAGAAAGAGGTTGGCGAAGAGCCCAACGATGGCAAGACCCACGGCGAACAGTTTGCCGACCTCGGCGGCGAGTTGTGTCGCGCGGGCGTGTGTCCGTTTCCGTGCGAGAAGCGCCCGCAGGACGCGACCGCCGTCCATCGGAAACCCCGGGAGCATGTTGAAGATGGCGAGCGCGACGTTCGTCAACGCGAGGTACGCGAGGACGAACCGGACGGCGGGGAGGCCGCCGGGCACGGCGAGTACGCCGAGGTAGGCAACGATACCGAGGCCAACGTTCACCACCGGCCCCGCGATGGCGACGGTGAGTTCCTGTTTCCAGTTCTCGGGCATCTCGACGAACCGGGCGACGCCGCCGAACAACCAGAGGGTGATGGACTCGATCTCGTACCCGTACCGCATAGCGACAACGGAGTGGCCGAACTCGTGACACAGGATACAGGCGAACAGGCCGGTAGCCGCCGTTGCCCCTAGTAGCCACGGCACCGCTCCTGCGGTCAGCGTCTCGGCGGGCATCGCGATGTCGAACACCCCATTTAGAACGCCGACGAGGTTGCCAACGTCACCGCCGATCAGCCACGCGAACAACGGAAGCACGACGAGAAAGGTGAGATCTAGCCTGATCGGAATGCCGAACGCAGTCCCGATGCGGAGTCCGCGCATACGGGTCGTTGCGCGGGGACGGACTTAATTCGTATAAATGAGGCGGTCGACAAGGAGTGACCGGTTAGCTCGTGTCCGTCACCGGCGTCACCTCGAAGACGCCGACGGTCCCGCTGGTTTCGAACCCGACACAGACCAGCGGATTCCGGATCGGGCTCTCCGACGCCGGAACGAAGTAGACACCTTCGGGTGCGAAGTCGCCCGCACGGGCGGGTTCGTCGCTCCGAGGGTTCGCCTCGGCCGCCGCGGCGAGGTCGTCCTCGCTCACGCTGTAGTCTCGGTTGACGTTCATCTGGACGTACTCCGGGTTCTCCGGACTCGTCACGTCGTAAGTGGCGATCCCGCTTCCCTTCTCCTGTCCGACGAATGCGAACGTCCGGTCCCCGACAACACCGAGTTCGACGCTCTCGGTCTCCGGACCACTCTCGACGACGTTGACGTGGCCGCCGGGGTACCGTTCGGCGAACGTTCGCTCGAACCGGCTCCCGCTGTCGAAAGCGAGGCGCAGGCCGTCGTCCTCGACCTGCCACACGGAAAACGACCGGCCGCCGATGGCGTAGATGTCGGTGTACCCGTTCTCACCGTTCGCGAACTCCGCCATCGCCGCCTCGTTGACCTCCATGTTGCCCAAGTTCTCGGGCGATTTCAACTCCTCGACACTGTCGACGTAAGCGTTCTCCGAGAGATCGAACCCCGCCGGGTCGAGTTCGAGGTTCTTCAGAACGCTCACCTCGAAGTCCTTGGCGTCGCCCTCGTTTGCGGTGACGACGAAGGTATCGCCGCCGACCTCATAGGTGTCGATAGCGTCAGGTTGGTACATCCCATGGATCGGCCAGTTCTGGAAGCTGCTGCCGTCGACGTCGCTCGTATCGAGTTCGTTACCGGGAAGCGAGAAGTGCTTGAATCCGAGTCCGTCGATCCGTTCGACCGTCGCCGACGTGAGGTCGATCGTCGCGATGGCGTTGTTCTCCTGAATGCTGACGAACGCTCGTTCGCCCCCCGGCGCGACGGTGACGTACTCGGGTTCGATGACGGTCGACGCGACGGCCTCGCCCGCACCCGATGAGACGAGATGGACGCCCTCCTCGCGGAGCGCGGCTTCCTGCCCATCGAAATCAGTGAACGTTGCCGTTTCGACGCTCGCGTCCCGTGCGCTGCTGCTCACATCGATCACGCTAACCGATCCGGCGGGGTCGGTCGAACCGCTCGGCTCGCCCTCGTTGGCGACGACGACGTAGTTCCCGTCAGGACCGATCGTCACCTTATCGGGAAGCGGTCCGACCGACACGGCGTTTACGAACTCCAGTGTCGACGGATCGTAGAACGCGACGGCACCGTCGGCCGTCGCCGGCTCGGCCTCGATAGCAGCGGCGACGAGAGTGTCGTCGATGTCGACGCTGTTGGTACCACCGACCGACGAGACGACGTCGCTCTCGGCGCCGACGAGGTCGCTCGCGTTCAGCACACCGGCCTGCGTTGGACTCGATGGCTCGGTGAGGTCGAGTACCTCGACCTGTCCGGCGCCGGAGTTGACGACGAACAGCCGATTCCGAGGGGCGTGAAACGCAACGATCTCCGCACCGCCGAGTGCCTCGCCGGTCGCGTACCGGCCGATCCGGTTTAGCCGAACCGTCTCCACGTCGTTACCGCCGCCGAACTGCGCCACGACTCCCGAAGGAATCGCGGCCGCAACGATCATTCCGACGACACCTCGCCGACTGAACTGATTTTCCAAAACCACACAACAACGCGAGGATAGATGGCTGAAATAGTCTGCTAAGAGCGGTATATATCGATACTCTTCACTACACTCCTCTTACAAGTGTTGCTCGTCCCCGCCCAAACCCTTAGGTTTCGCGTTCGCCCACGTTGAGGTATGGGCGACCACGCTCCGGCCCTCACCGTCAGGCGCGCCGACGATGTCGAGTACGAAGCCGTCGACGCCGCCGACGGCCTCTCGAAGGGCGTCCTGATCGACGAGGACGACGGCGCGCCGACCTTTGCGATGCGCCGGTTCACGCTCGATCCCGGCGCCGAGGTGCCCAGACACACCAACGCGGTCGAACACGAACAATACGTTCTCGACGGGGAGTACGTCGTCGGGGTCGACGGCCAGGAACACACGGTCTCTGCGGGCGATTCCCTGCTGATCCCCTCGGGCGTCGTCCACTGGTACCGCAACGAGAGCGACCGGCAGGGGGCGTTCGTCTGTGTCGTCCCCAACGGCGACGACACCATCGAACTCGCCGCCGAGTCGAACGGCTAAAATACCCGGTTCCCGTATTCCGATCCGTGTCACGGCAGGTTGGCCGCGTCGAGACGCTCTTTCTCCACGGACGCGACGACGACGTTCTCGTCGCCGTCACCCGCGACGGCGACCGGGTGGTCCGGGGCGTTCTCGACCTGAAGCAGACCGACGCCGGTCCTCGCCCCGGCCGGTTCCGGATCAAGCGCGGATCGACCGAGGAGCCACGCGACCCGAGCCAGTTCGTCGAACTCGCACGCCGCGCGGAACGCATCCGCATCTCACAACAAACCCCGACCCCCGGCCGAGAACGCATCGAAGCGATGCTCGATGGCTACCAGCTTGACGCGCTGACGGTCCGGACCTGTCGCTACTGTGCCTCCGCGGGACGGTACTCGCCGATCACGGAGGACACCGCGATCAAAGCGGATCGAGACCACATCTGCCCCGACTGTGCGCGACGCGAACTCGACGGCGAACTCGCCTACGCCGGCGGACTCACCGGCGCGGCACAGGACCGCCTCGAGGAACTTCTGTTGGAGGTACAGGATCTCGACCGGATCGTCAACCTCCTACAGGGCGAACTCGATCCCGACCTCACGAAGTTCGACGAGATCGGTGCGACCGTCGACGACGTGGATCCCGTCCCGACCGGCGACCTGGACCTCCATCCGGATCTGAAAACGCAGGTGACCGGTCGGTTCGACTCCCTGCTTCCCGTTCAGAGCCTCTCGGTCCGCAACGGCCTCTTGGACGGCGACGACCAACTCGTCGTGAGTGCAACGGCAACCGGAAAGACGCTCGTCGGCGAACTCGCCGGCATCGACCGCGCACTGAACGGAACGGGGAAGCTGCTGTTTCTGGTTCCACTCGTCGCCCTCGCCAACCAGAAAGCGGAGAACTTCGAGGAACGCTACGGCGACCTCGTCGACGTGACGATCCGCGTCGGCGGCAGTCGCGTCACCGACGACGGTACGCGGTTTGATCCCTCGGCCGACGTGGTGGTCGGCACCTACGAGGGGATCGACCACGCGCTCCGGACGGGCAAGGATCTGGGCGACATCGGGGCGGTCGTCATCGACGAGATCCACACCCTGAAGGAGGGTGAACGGGGCCACCGTCTCGATGGGATGATCTCCCGGCTGAAGGGGTACTGCGAGACACGTGCAAAACGCCGCGGCGACTACGCTGGGGCGCAGTGGATCTACCTCTCGGCGACCGTCGGCAACCCCGAGTGGCTGGCCCGGCGACTGCGCGCGACGCTGATCGAGTTCGAGGAGCGTCCGATCCCGATCGAGCGTCACGTCACCTTCGCCGACGCCCGTGAGAAAACCAGGATCGAGAACCGCCTCGTCCGACGGGAGTTCGACAGCAAATCCTCGAAGGGATACCGTGGTCAGACGATCATTTTCACCAACTCTCGGCGGCGGTGTCACGAGATCTCTCGAAAACTGGAGTACGACTCCGCGCCGTACCACGCCGGTCTCGACTACGGCCGGCGAAAGCGCGTCGAGCGCCAGTTCGGCGATCAGGATCTCGCCGCCGTCGTCACGACCGCCGCCTTGGCCGCCGGCGTCGACTTTCCCGCCTCGCAGGTCGTCTTCGACACGCTAGCGATGGGTATCGAGTGGCTTTCCGTCCAGGAGTTCGAACAGATGCTCGGACGGGCCGGCCGTCCCGACTACCACGATCAAGGCACGGTCTACCTTCTGGTCGAGCCCGATTGTTCCTACCACAACAGCATGGAGATGACCGAAGACGAGGTGGCGTTCAAACTGCTGAAAGGGGAGATGGAGGACGTTCGAACCGAGTACGACCTTTCGGCGGCCGCAGAGGAGACCCTCGCCAACATCGTCGTCGCGGGCAAGGGGGCAAATCGTCTCAACGATCGGATGCTCGGCGACGTCCCGACCAAACGCGCGATCGCCAAACTGCTCGAGTGGGAGTTTATCGATGGGTTGGAACCGACGCCGCTCGGCCGAGCGGTGACCCGACACTTTCTCGCGCCCGACGACGCCTTCGCCATCCTCGACCGCATTCGGACCGGACTGGACCCCTCCGACATCGTGGCCGAACTCGAACTCCGGGACGACGACCGGTAGCCACGCCCTCGACGGCGCATCCGATATGACACACCGTCTGCCCCGGGGTGTTATTCGGGCCAGTCACTCGGGACGTACTGCCGGAACTCCGGCTCCGGCGACGTGCCGAGCGGCCGGTACGCTCGTTTTCCGCCGACCCGAAACCGGTCGATGCGTGACCGACCTGCAGGCCCGGTCAGATAGCCTGCGTATGCCATCGCCATCGTGTACGCCACCTCGTGTCGGGCGGGATTGACCGGGATGACCGCGTACTCGTTCCGGAGCAGCGGCGGTGGGTCGTCGATCCCTCGGTCGACGTGTCGAACGAGGCCGTCGCCGTCGCTCACGGTGAGGAAACTTCCCCGGTCGGTCAGGGTGTACGCGCCGATCTGCTCGGCGGTCGCCAGTGTGTCACCCATCCCTTGCCCGGTTTCACGGTACCACGCTCCTGAGGGATCGATGCCCGCCCGGTCCCAGATGCGCCGTTCCCGAATGTGGGTCCCGGAGCGGTCCCCCCGCGACAGAAACGTCGCGGTCTCGGTGGCAATGGCACGAACGGCCGCCACCGGATCCGTCCCTGCGACACCTGCGGGATCCTCGGGTGGTCCCACTACCAGAAAGTCGTTGACCATCACGGCGCGTCGGTTGAGGCCGTGTCCGCCCCGAAGAAAGCCGTTCTCCAAGGGACGGGCGTGGACGAGAACAACGTCACAGTCGCCGTTGCGGGCGGTCCGGAGCGATCCTGCCGTCCCGCGTGCGACCGTTCTGACCGTCGACCCGAACGTTTCCTCGAACCCGGGGGTGACCTCGTCGAGGAGGCCGCTATCGTACGCGGTCGTGCCGGTGGCGAGAGTCAGGTCGCGATCCAGTTCGGTCGCGTCGGTCGTCTCTGAGCCCCCCGAACAACCGGCGGCCGAGACGACACCGCCGAGGCCGAGAGCCTGCACGTACTGACGACGGTTCACGCGATGATAAACCAAATCTGGTCACAAAGTGGTTTCGATGTGAGTAGATTAGGTTATGTTGTGGGGCAGTCCGGTGTGGGTGGTGGCTCTCGGACACGTCGTGGACACGGCCTGTCTCCGACCGGCGGCCGCCTGTCGTGCGTTCGCGTGAGGTGTCTCGATCCGGTCGATGACCGTTCCGACGGTTATCCCCGGCGAAGCGACTCCATCTCCGCGACCCACGCCTCCGGAAGCGGCCGGGACCCACCCTCGTCCGGATCGACGTACACCTGCACCGTTTTGGCCGTCGCGGCGACCCGATTCTCGACCCGGATTTCGTACTCGGCGGTGACACTCGATTCGCCGATATCCCGAACGCCCATCGCGACGGTCACCGTCCCCGCCTCCAGCGCGATCTCGCTCCGGTAGTCGATCTCTAAGTTCACGAGAACGGTGTCGATGTCGTCGAGGCCGACACCCAGCACATCGGCGTAGTAGTCGACACGTGTCTGCTCCAGATACGTCGCGTAGACGGCGTTGTTGACGTGACCCATGGCGTCTACGTCGCGAAAGCGAACACCGAGTTCGGTCTCGTACTCGAAGTCGGACATACACGCCGTGTGAACGACCGGGCAGTTGTGCCTACCGGACCGGGCAACTCACCGCAGGGATTTATTTTCTCGACCGTCCACGCTGGGATCGATGCCCACGACATCTCCGTCACCGCCCGCGGCGGTGACCGTTGTCGGCGCTGGAACGATGGGGCACGGCCTCGCTCTCCAGTTCGCCCGCCACGGCGCGCCCGTCACGCTCGTCGACCACCGGCGGGCGAACCTCGTCGACGCCCGCGACGGCGTCGAGGACGCGGTTGAGTTTCTCGACTCGGCGGGGCTGCTCGACGCCGCCCCCGACACGATCCTCGGTCGGATCGACCACACGCTCGACCTCCCCGCCGCCGCGGCCGACGCATCGCTCGTCATCGAGACGGTGTCCGAGGATCTCGACCTGAAACGGTCGGTGTTCGAGGAGGTGGCCACACACGCGCCCACCGAGGCCGTTCTCGCCACCAACACGTCCGGCATCCCGATCACCGACATCGCCGCGGCGACCCCCGACGCCGCCGACCGGGTGGTCGGCTGTCACTGGTGGAACCCACCCTACCTCCTGCCCACCGTTGAGGTGGTCCGGGGCGCGGACACGAGTGACGACACGCTCTCCCGGACGGCGGCGTTCGTTGAGGCGGTCGGTCGTGATCCCGTTATCGTCGAACGCGACGTTCCGGGGTTCGTCTGGAATCGGATCCAGTTCGCCGTTCTTCGGGAGTGTGCCCACCTCGTGACCGAGGGAGTCGCCTCGTTGCCCGACGTGGAACGGGCGGTCCGGGACGGCTACGCCCTCCGGACCGCCGCGATCGGCCCCTTCGAGACGGCCGACCTCGCCGGTCTCGACCTGTTCCGGACCATCGCGTCGAACCTTTATCCACGGTTGAGCGACGCGAACGAACCGGGGGCGCTGTTCGACGATCGGATCGCCACCGGACGGGGCGGCGTCGACGACGGGGCCGGCTTCCACGAGTACGACGACCGGCCTGCGGACGTGGTCCGCCGGCGAAACCGGCGGGTTGCGGCGATCCGACGGGCGGTGGAGGACTAGCGCGACGATTCGAGTGGCACGAAGGCGTCGGCGTCGGCGGTCAACCAGTGGGTGAGCCGTTCTGTTTCGGTCGCCTTCGGCGGGTAGAGCGTGCGTCGATCCGCCGCGCCGTCGTACGTAACCACGACGGCACGCAGGCGACCGGTGACGGCGTTGATGTCGGTGTCGCCGTCGGAAGCGGGACCGGGCGTAGAGGTGTTCGACATATCGCGTCTGTCGATGGGGGCTCGCCGCTTTTAGTCACTGCTATGTCGGCTTCGGATTTGTCGGTACCGGTCGTTGGGATCCCGACCGCTCCCGACCGCTCCCAAGCGCTCCCGATCGTTTCGACCGAGGATCGCCCGGTTCGTACCGCAGGTCATCCTTTCGCCTGCGGCGTCTCACGCCTCGATCTCCAGTGTTCCGTCGTCGGTTACGTCGCCGTTGATTCCGACCGTGACGTCGTAATCGCCGGAACCGGGGTTCTCGACGTTTTTGAACTCAACGATGAGTGCGTCCCCACCGTTGAGGTTGTAGTTCCCCGACAGTTCGACCGTCAAGGTGTTTTCGCCGTTGGAGGTTTTCACACCGTCGTCGGGTGGGCAACACTCCACGTCGTTGGTCGCGTCGACGTCAATGTCACCGTCCCGGTCTTGGTCGATGCCCACGATAATGATGTCTGCTCGGGCGTCGACACCCCCAACATCCGCCGATCCGTCAGGGTACTCGATGACGATACTGTTCAAGGAGTTCCCGGCGGTGTCCGACCCGCTCGCTATCGTGTAGTTCACCACGTGGGACGTTGTCTCGTCCGCCCCGCTGTCGCGTGCCCAGATGAGTTCCGACCGGTAGTTGCCCTTCTGGGTTCCGTCGGACGACAGGCCGGTCAGGTAGTCGACCTGCTCCCGCTCACTCCCGAAGTCGGCCAGCTCGGTCGTCGTAACGGCGAACATCGAGGCCAACAACAGCGTGATGACCACGAGAATGACCACCCCTATCAGGGGGGTGATCGCCCGGCGATTCATCACCAGCTTTCGGGCGGCCGGGAATAACAAGGCACCGCCTCAATTCTCAGAGATGAAACTGAGCGCCCGGCGAGACGGCCGCACACGTCGGCCACGAGTTTTCTGACGCGCCGTCCGTACCGCGGTCGAGTTGTCACAGGACGGTCGGTGAGTCACGCGACGACGCGGGCAACGACACCGGAGCCGGGTGCTCGTGTCCCCCGTTCCGTTAGTCTTTAGCCACCGGCCGTGCAAGCCCGCGCAATGACCGCGCAGGCCCTCGAGCAGCGCGACCTCGCCGTTGTCATCGGCCTCGAAGTCCACGTCCAACTCGAAACCGACACAAAGATCTTTTGTGGCTGTTCGACCGAGGCGGCGGACGACGAGAACCCGAACACCCGAACCTGTCCGGTCTGTCTGGGACTGCCCGGCGCGTTGCCCGTCGTCAACGAGGCGGCCGTCGAGGCCGCGGTGAAAGTCGGCCAGGCGTTGGACGCGGATATCGCCGATGAGACCCGGTTTCACCGGAAGAACTACTACTACCCCGACCTGCCGAAAAACTTCCAGATCACACAGTACGACGCGCCGATCTGTGCCGACGGCTCGCTCGACGTCGCCGTCAAAGACGACCGCCGCGAGATCGGGATCGGTCGCGCACACCTCGAGGAGGACCCCGGTAGCCTCCAACACGAAGGGGGGAACATCGAGACGGCGGAGCACACGCTCATCGATTACAACCGCGCCGGCACGCCGTTGATGGAGATCGTCACCGACCCCGACTTCCGGGGGCCGGAGGAGGTTCGAGCCTTTCTCGCGAAACTCGAGGAGGTTCTGGACTATCTGGGCGTCTTCGACGCCTCCCGGGACGGGAGCCTCCGGATCGACGCCAACATCTCGCTGGTGCCGGCAAACGAGGTGGCCAACGACGGGAGTGTCGACGAGACGGTTCTCGCCGACGCCAACCGGACCGAGGTAAAGAACATCTCAAGCCACAAAGGCGCCGAAAAGGCGCTGGCATACGAGGTGACCCGACAGAAAAACGCCGTCAAGCGGGGCCGCGAGGTCGAACAGGAGACGCGCCACTGGGACGAGAGCCGCGGTATCACCGTCTCGATGCGCTCGAAAGAAGAGGAGAAAGATTACCGCTACTTCCGCGAGGCGGACCTCCCGCCGCTTCGGGTCTCGGACTGGACCGAACGACTCTCGATCCCCGAACTCCCCGACGCTCGCCGCGACCGGTTCCGCGAGGCGTACGGACTCGACGCCGAGTCGGCGTCGAAACTCACCTCGAGCAAGGAGGTCGCGGACTTTTTCGAGAACGTCGCAGACCGGTTCGACCCCGACCTCGCGGCGACGTGGGTCGCCGACGATCTGCTTGGCGAACTCAACTACCGCGACCTGCAGGTGACAGACGTTGAGGATCGACTCGACGAGTTCGCCCGACTGATCGAACTCGTCGACGCCGACGAGATCACGGGAAAGAACGCCCGCGAGGTGGTCCTGCGGACGATGCTCGACGAGGGCCTCGACCCGGACGCGGTGGTCGAGCGTGAGGGCCTCGGGAAGGCCGACGACGACGCCGTCGCGACGGCCGTTGGCGAGGCTATCGATGAAAACCCCGAGGCGGTCGAGGACTACCACGCTGGCGAGGGTGGGGCGCTCAACTTCCTCGTCGGGCAGGTGATGAGCAAGACCGGGGGAAGCGCCGACCCCGGCACCGTCAACGGGCTGTTGCGTGACCGGCTTGACGACGACTGACGGTGCGTGTCGCAGGCGCGTCCCGGCCGCACGCCCTCTCGCGGTCAGCCGATTACGGGCTTACAGTCACGAAAGGTTTAGGCAGATGCTCGCCGTATCACTCGCCGATGAACCGTGGCCCCGAGTTGATAATCACCGAGAAGGACAACGCCGCCCGTCGCATCGCCGAGATTCTGAGCGACGGGAGCGCGGAGAGCGACCGTGTCAACGGTGTCAACGTCTACAAGTGGGGTGGCAAGCGTTGTGTCGGTCTGTCGGGCCACGTCGTCGGTGTCGACTTTCCCCCCGAGTACGACGGCTGGCGGGACGTGGAACCGGTTGAACTCGTCGACGCGGAGATGGAGAAGCGCCCGACACAGGAGAACATCGTCGCCGCGCTCCGCCGTCTGGCCCGGAACGCCTCGCGGATCATGATCGCGACCGACTACGACCGAGAGGGGGAGTTGATCGGGAAGGAGGCGTACGAACTCGTCCGCGAGGTCAACGACGACTCGCCGGTCGACCGGGTACGCTTCTCGTCGATCACCGACCGCGAGGTGACCGAGGCCTTTGCCGACCCCGACGAGCTTGATTTCGACCTCGCCGCCGCGGGCGAAGCCAGACAGATCGTCGACCTGATGTGGGGTGCGTCGCTCACGCGATACCTCTCGCTGTCCGCGGGACAACTCGGCGACGACTTCATCTCGGTCGGCCGGGTGCAGGGGCCGACGTTGAAACTGATCGTCGACCGCGAGCGAGAAATCGACGCGTTCGATCCCGAAACGTACCGGGAGCTGTTCGCCACGCTTCAAAAGGACGAGGAGTCTTTCGAGGCGCAGTATTTCTACCTCGACGGGAACGCCAACGAGGCCGAACGCGTCTGGGACGGGGACAGCGCGGCCGCGGTCGACGCCGACCTCTCGGGGGCGTCGACAGCGACGGTCGAGGCGGTGCGTCGGCGCACCCGGACCGACGATCCCCCCGCGCCGTTCAATACGACACAGTTCATCCGCGCCGCGAGCGGAATCGGCCACTCCGCACAACGGGCGATGAGCATCGCCGAGGATCTCTACACCGAGGGCTACATCACCTACCCTCGGACGGACAACACGGTGTATCCCGAGGATCTGGACCCGCGGGACCTGCTTGACGCCCTCTCGGCTGGCCGACGCTTCGGCGACGACGCGGCCGCCCTTCTCGACGCTGACGACATTACGCCCACGGAAGGCGACGAGGAGACCACCGACCACCCGCCCATCCACCCGACCGACGAACTCCCCGCCGCGAGCGACCTCTCGGAGGACGAGTGGGAGGTGTACGAACTCGTTGTCCGGCGGTTCTTGGCCACCGTAGCCGACGCGGCAACGTGGCAACACCTGCGTGTGGTGGCGGGTGTCACCGGCGACCGGAAGCGCTCGCTGAAGGCAAACGGCAAACGGTTGGTCGACCCGGGGTACCACGCCGTCTACCCGTATCGCTCGACCAGCGAGAACCACGTCCCGGACGTGACCGAGGGCGAGACACTCGACGTGACCGGATCGCGACTGGAAACCAAACAAACCCAACCGCCCCGCAGATACGGCCAGTCCCGCCTCATCGAGACGATGGAGGAGATGGGCATCGGGACAAAGGCGACCCGCCACGACGTGATCCAGAAACTCTACGACCGGGGCTACATCGAGGGTGATCCGCCGCGACCGACCCGCCTCGCCCGTGGCGTCGTCGAGGCCTCCGAGGAGTTTGCGGACCTCATCGTCAGCGAGGAGATGACCGCCCAACTGGAGGCGGATATGCAGGCCATCGCCCGGGGCGAGGCGACGCTCTCGGAGGTAACCGACGAGTCCCGGGAGATGCTCGGCCGTGTCTTCGACCGCCTGATGGACTCCCGCGAGGCGCTCGGTGACCACCTGCGCGAGTCGCTGAAGGCCGACAAAACCGTCGGGCCGTGTCCGGCGTGTGGTGACGACCTCGTGATCCGGCGGAGCGGGCAGGGGTCGTACTTCGTCGGCTGTGACGCCTACCCCGACTGCGAGAACACCCTCCCGCTCCCCTCGACCGGCAAGCCGCTCCTGTTGGACGACGTTTGTGGCGAACACGGCCTCCACGACGTGAAGATGCTCGCCGGGCGCAAAACGTTCGTCCACGGCTGTCCGCTCTGTGCGGCCGAGGCCGCCGAGAAAGAACCCGATCTACTCGTCGGCCCGTGTCCGGAGTGTGGTGACGCCGACGGGGGCGACCTCGCGGTCAAGCGGCTTCGATCCGGCGGTCGATTGGTCGGCTGTACGCGCTACCCCGACTGTGAGTACTCCCTGCCGATGCCCAGACACGGCGAGGCCGAACTCGTCGACGAGGCCTGCGAGCAACACGGACTCCCCGGGATCCGGATCACCTACGACGACGACCGCGACCCGTGGGATCTGGGCTGTCCGATCTGCAACTACCGCGAGTACCAGGCCCGACAGGAGGGAACGGAACTGGAGACGATCAACGGCATCGGGGAGAAAACGGCCGAGAAACTGAACGAGGCTGGCATCGAGGACGTGGCCGGACTGAAAACTGCCGAGCCGGACGCGCTCGCGGACGAAATCGACGGCGTCGGCGAGGACACGGTTCGAGACTGGCAGGCGGACGCGGACTGACACGCGCCGACCGACGGCATATCCGGCCGCCCGGAGTCGGGTCCTTTTTATCAGTTCCGCGGAGTACATTTGGGCAATGACCACGCCGTGGGAGGAGTGGGACCACGTCCTCAAGGTAGACCCCGACAAGACCCTCGCCGCGGGCGAGACCTTCGAGGATGTCTGTGCCACCGGAACGGACGCCATCGAGATTGGCGGGACGACCGGAATGACCAAAGAAAAGATGGCGGCGGTTGTCGACGCCTGCGCCAAATACGGCGTCCCGCTGTATCAGGAGCCGTCGAACCCGGCGGTCGTCATCGACGACGACACGCTGGACGGCTACCTGATCCCGACGGTGTTCAACGCCGGCGACAGTTTCTGGGTCACCGGCGCACACAAAGAATGGGTCCGCATCGAGAACGGCCTCGACTGGACCCGCACACACACCGAGGCGTACATCGTCCTCAACCCGGACTCGTCGGTCGCGGAGTACACGGAGGCCAACTGCGATCAATCGGCCGACGACGTGGCTGCCTACGCGGCGGTCGCGGAGAAACTGTTCGGACAGGATATCGTTTACATCGAGTACTCCGGGACGTTCGGCGACCCGGAGGTTGTGGCGGCGGCGGCGGACGCACTCGGCGAGGCCACCCTGTTTTACGGTGGCGGTGTCGGCGACTACGAGACCGCACACGAGATGGGACAACACGCCGACGTGGTCGTCGTCGGCGATCTGCTCCACGATGAAGGGTGTGACGCCGTCCGCGAGACGGTCGAGGGTGTCAGGGACGCCCACGAG
>NZ_JAQCNJ010000095.1 GCF_028275055.1 Haloplanus sp. | reverse complement strand
ATCGTGATGCCGGAGAACCCGACCGTGCCGCCCGGACGGGCGACCGCGAGGTTCAGGTACGACAGCGCGACCGGGAACGCCAGCAGGAACGTCGCGAAGGCGACCCAGAAGCGCTTGCGGTGGCCCGAGAGCACGGACAGCAGGTACACTACCGGCACCACGAGCCCGTAGCCGAACAGGTTCGTCAGCAGGTGCCCCATCTCGAGGTGGACGAAGTTCGCCGCGAACGCCGTCCGGAGCGTCGGCTCGGCGTAGGAGAACACCAGCGCCTCGCGGGTCCCTGCGGGCAGCGCGAACACGCCGATCAGGAGGGCCGGCACGACGCTCAGCACGGCGACCTCCGCCGCGGTGACCGCCGACCGCAGACGCCCGATGAACGGCTCGCTGGGGTGCTCTTCGACCGGATTCACTAGACGAACCTTCGTGGCGTGCGTATAAAGCCGCTCGCACTACCTCGGCGGGCGAGCCGTGGCCGCACACGCCGAGCGCCTCCGCATCGGTCGGCGCGCCCGCGCCGTTACCCGCTCCGCACCGACGCGGACGTCGGCACGACGGCGCCTCACCACCGATACCGGTAGCCCGCGATGACGGCCAGCGTGGCGAGCACCGCCGCGACGACCGCACCGAGCGGCAGGAGGGCGACCCCGGCCACCTCGGGCAGCTCCGACGCGGTCGGCGCCGACTCCGCCGGGGTCGGTGATGCCGTCCCGCCACCACCCGTCGGCGTCCCGCCGGCCGTCTCGGCCGGGGTCGGAGTGGTCGTCGGCGTCGGCGTCGGCGTCCCGGTGGCCGCCGGCGTCGCGGTCCGGACATCGTTCGTCGTATCACCGCCGGCGTCGTCCGGGTCGCCGTTCTCCGGGGCATCGTCGCCGGGGTCGTCCGACTCCCCACCGTCGTCTGGGTCGCCGCCCTCCGGAGCGTCGTCGCCGGGGTCGTCCGGCGGCCCGGACTCGTCCTCGTCGACTGCCGGCTCCAGCGTCGCCAGCACCTCGATGCCGTCCAGCGTGATGCTGTCCACCTCCCGCGTGTCCACGCGCATGGCGACCGTGGCGGCGTCACCGGGCTGCAGCTCCGCCCCTTCGTCCTCGCCCTCTATCGTGCCCGCCCCGGGTTCGTAGAACTCGACGGCGTCGCTCCCGTCCGCGATCCAGACCGTCGCGTTGCTGTCGGCCTCCAGCACGTTCTCGACGGTGAACACCGGCCCGAGGTTCGTGACCGCGTCGCCGTTGACGCCCTCGGCGTTCAGCGCCGGGTTCCCGCCGGTCACGACGATGCGGATCTCGCCGGTCTCGTCGTCGATTTGGGCGTAGAGTCCCTCGCCCGCCGGTTCGAGTTCGAGGACGTCGGTCTCGTCGTGGGAGACGACGTCAGCGCCGCCCGTGCCGACGAGCAGCGTGGCTGCCGCCACCGCGACGATTCCGACCAGCGCGAGCGTCACGTTCCGTTCCACCACTTCGGACCTCCGTTACCGAGCGTCACCGCCCGGAGTACCTGCCTGTTCTCGGGTAAAGAACCCACCGGCGGAATCGAACCGCCGAAACGCCGACGTGGGTCGGACCGAACCGGTCACTCCGCCGGATCGGGATCGGACGGCGGCATCGGTCCCTGCCACTCTCGCCATCCGGCCGTTTCGGTCGACGAGGTCGAGTCAGACGTACCGTCCGTATTCCAGTTTGGTCCGGGCTCCGTCGACCATGGATCCGCGTCGACCGGCCCTTGCGTCCCGGCTATGTCGTTTGTCCCCCGACCGGGGCCGTCAGCGCTACCCCACCAGTTGCCAGTCGCGTTCACCGAGTCTGGGTTTTCATCCTCTGTCTCGTTCGCGACGCCGACACGGTTATTCACGATGTCATTACTGGTGGCGCTGACAGTCGCTGCGTCTGGTCCTGCGAGAAAGACTCCGTCGTCGTTGCTCGCGATTGTGTTCCTCATGATACTTACATTGGCCCCCGAGAAGTGGGCGACGCCAACGCCATCGTTCTCTTCAAACTCGTTCCCGGTTATCGTATTACCCTTGATATCGCCGTTCGTCTGGACGATTCCGATTCCGACCGCGCCGCCGCCGGACGCTCCGTCGAACGTCGTGTTTCGAATCGCAGGCTCCGCGTCACCGAACGCTTCGCCGCGTCCGGAGACAACCGCGCCGTAGAACGAGTAGTTCTCGACCGTAGAGTTCTCGACGACGACATTCGAAGCCGAGGGAACGAACAGCCCGTTCGTCACGCCGCTGATCGTCACATCGCGCACCGTAACATCAGGCTCGAACGCCGCGAGCCCGTACCCGAACACCTCGCCGGTCACCTCGAACCCCTCGAAAGTGATGCCGGGGTCGAGAATCTGGACCCATCCGTCGATCGTCGGCCGGCCGTTGATACCGATGATGCTGACATCGGCTCGTGGCGCCGAACTGGAATCGGTGCCAGCATCCTGTGACCCGATCTGGAGACCGTTTGCCCCGCTGAAACTGCTCTCGTCGTCGTACGTTCCGGGCACGACCTCGATCGTGGATTCGGGATCGGCGAACCCGAGAGCAGACTGTATGCTGTCGAAGATGACGTTCCGCGCCGGGGCGCCGCCAGGTTCGCTCTCGAAATTCCCGTCCTCCAGAAGTGCCCCTCGGTCGATCGTGTTGTTGCTGACGAAGTCGTTCAAATCGACCGTCGTGGTCTTGTCCTCAAGCAGGAATTCGGTATTGCTGATATCGTTGCCGGTGAACGTCACGTCTCCCGCGCTGCCGGCTTCGAGACCAACACCGACACCCACTGTCGGGCTCTCCGGGTCGGAGAGAACGCTGTCGACATCGTTGTTCTTGATCGTCACGCCGGTCGGGGTCTGATCGTTGTTCTCCGTGCCACGAACGACAATACCGAACGCGAAATTGGTTACCTCCTGCCCGACATTCTCGATAGTATTATTTTCGACGGTCGGGTTCTTGACATTCCCCTGTACGCTGATACCGGCGGCACCACCGGGGAAATCGGTTTCCGGTCCGCCCGTGTTCTGCAACCTTCGGACGACGTTGTTCCGGACGATGGCGTCTTTGATTGGGTCCGGGCTCTCATCCGGTTCGCCCCCGAAGAGATTGATGCCGTCGATACCAGTGAAACTACTTCCAGTGTTGCGGGCAAAGTCTTCGACGACGTTGTTCGCTATCACAACGCCGTCGGCACCGCCGTCGACACGGATCGCCTCGTCCGCTCCCTCGGTGTCACCAGGGTCGGGCGGCGACACGGTGAACCCGTCGAGCGTAACCCCGTCGGCGACGGCTTCGACCCGCCCGTCGACCACCGTCTCGTTCGGACCGGCCGCCCGCAGCGTCAGGCCGGATTCGTCGATACTGACGTTCTCCGAGTAGGTGCCGGGTTCGACGAAGACCGTGTCGCCCGACTCGGTTCCCTCGTCGTCAATCGCGCTCTGTATCGATTCGAAGATCCCGTCTTCGGAGGAATCACGGGTCTTCGAGACGATGATGTTACCGGCACCACCCGGGGAGGGACCACCCTCGGTGTCGGTGAGGTTCGCGAGCGCGTCGTTGATCCGCTCCTGTGCTTGCGGTGAGAAGTCCTCCAGTTCGACGTCGTCGTTCTTCGCGACGAAGTCGACGAGTTTGAGTCGCGTCATTCTGTTGCCTCCGCGGTGAAGGTGACCGTGTCGCTGATGACCTGCTGGCTCCCGTCCGGCGAGAAGTCGTCGACGATCACGCT
>NZ_JAQCNJ010000094.1 GCF_028275055.1 Haloplanus sp. | reverse complement strand
AGAACGGCGGCGTTGTAGAGGTCACCGATACGCATCAGATCGTGGAGGTGTTTGTTGAGTTTCTGCTGGCGGTCGGCGAGTTCACCGCGGCCGACGTACTCGGCGCGGAAGTGTGCGGTGAGCGAGTCGACGTTGAGCAGGCGAACCGGCCACTCGGAGTCCTCGTGTTCGCTCGCGAGTTCCTTTGCCTTCTCGGCAAGCAGGATCTGGTGGTTGGAGTTGAACGCCTTCGCGACGTGAATCTTGTCTAGGACGTCGGTGACGAGTGCCTCCATCGCGTCCTCGTCGCCGGGCGATCCCTCGATGCCACGGTCGTCCATCGTCGCCTGGATGGTCTCGTCGTCGAGGCCCCGCACCATGTCGTCGATCCGCTCCGGCCGGAACGTGTCCTCGCTGTCGACAAAGATGGCGCTCCCATGGAGGCCACCGTGCTCCTGTGGCAACTGGACGTTGACCGAGAGTTGGTGGGTGACCTGTGACTTGCCGGCACCGAACTCGCCGTACACCTCGGTGATCGACTGTGTCTCGACGCCGCCGCCGAGGAGGTCGTCGGCCTCGGGGACGTTCCAGGTGAGTTTGCCGATCTGTTCGCGGCGTTCGAGTACGGCCGCCCCGCTCTCGAACCCGCCGACATCCGCCGCCTCTCGGGCCGCATTGATAATGTCACTCGACGTCGACTCGCCGATATCGGCCGTGTTCGAGAGTTCCGCGGGACTCGCCACCGCGATGCTCTGATAGCTCTCGAACCCCGCGTCGATCAGTTTGTCCGCCGTTGCCGGTCCCACGCCGGGAAGGTCCTCGAGGTCGTCTTCTGCCATGTGAATCGGGTTGTGCCCCTCCGTACATAAAGCCTCGTTAACACCACGGTGAAAGTAAAACGACGCGACGGCGCAGGCTTCGGGCACACGGGGCAACAAGAGTTCTTATCTTATCGGTGACGCGTCACGTCCACGGGTGGCCACCGTCGTCGCCGGGCCACAGCGGGTACCAGTAGCTCTCGTCTTTTTCAACGTCGAGTTCGCCGTCGAGAACGGACTGGAGTTTGAACTCCAGTCGGTTGTCGCGTTCGTGATCGCCCGTCGGGACGAAGGGGTAGTACGCCCCACGCCGGAAGGAGTAGAGCCAGTAGGCACGGATCCCGTCGCGGGAGCGCTCGAACCCGAAGGCGGCGGCCAAGAGTCGGGAGCCGTACCCCCGTTCCACAAAGGTATCGGCGGCGAAGTGGACGCTCGTCACGAGGTCCTCGGGGTCGTCGTCCTCGAGAACGACCCAGCGGTAGCCGTGGTCGTCCTCGTGGCGGTGGAAGGTCGTGCCGGTCTCGGCCCCGCCCGCCCGGAGGATCTCCTCGACGTCGTCGACGGTCGCATCGAAGTCGGTGCTGTCGACCGAGGAGAAACAAAGCGCCGCGGCGTCGACGGGGACGAAGTCGAGGTCGGCCTCCATGGTGACGTAGGCGGTGCTCATGCCGAACAGATCCTCGGGGTCGGCGTCGCGGGTCGCGTCGGCGTCGGTCCGGACGCCGAGCACAGACCGGAGGGTGTCGAACAGCCCCATTATCGGCGTTCCATCTCGCCTTCGAGGTCGCGGAGGCGGTCGACACGCTTCTCCGTTGGCGGGTGCGTCGAAAACAGGCGACCGACGACGCCGCTCCGAAGCGGAATGACGAAAAACGCGTTCATCTCGGACTGCTCGCGGAGGTCTCGGTCGGGGACGTCGTCCATGCGACCGGAGATTTTCAGGAGCGCGGCGGCGAGGGCCGACGGTTGGCCGGTGATCGCGGCGGCCCCGCGGTCGGCGGCGTACTCGCGGTACCGCGAGAGCGCCCGAATGAGCAGAAAGGAGACGATCCAGACGACAAGCGAGACAACGATGGCCACAACGACGCCGCCCCCGCCCTGGCGGTTGCGACCGCCGCCGAACAGCCAGCCCCACCGCACGATCATGAACGCGAGCGTCGAGAGAAAGGAAGCGACCGTCATCACCATCACGTCCCGGTTTTTCACGTGGGCGAGTTCGTGGGCCATGACGCCTTCGAGTTCCTCCTCGTCGAGGGTTCGGAGAAGCCCCTCGGTGACACAGACGGTCGAGTTCTTCTGTGAGCGACCGGCCGCAAAGGCGTTGGGCATCTTCGTGTCCGCGACGGCGATGTCGGGTTTCGGAAGGTCCGCCTGTTGACAGAGTCGGTCGACCATGGCGTGCAGACGGGGGTATTCGTCGGCGTCGACGCGTCTCGCACCCATGCTGTACAACGCCAGTCGGTCGCTGAAAAAGAACTGCCCGAGCGAGAACAGTCCCATCACGAGAACGACGGCGAACAGTCCCATGTACTGCGAGAGGACCGCAACGAAGGCGATGTAGAGGACGAACAGCAGGAACATCGTGAGGACCATCCGGCCCCGAAGCCCCCAGTCGGGTTTCCACTCCATATCCGATTCTACAGGCGGACGCCGGTAAACCTTATCGCCCGACGTGTGTCGGGGGGCTTAACCGCCGGGACCGACTACGACGGAGCGATGAGCGACGCCGACTCCCGGGAGTTCTGTCCCCGTTGTGGCGATCCGGTGCCGGCGCGTCCCGAACCGTTGCCGGGCGCGCCCCGCGACCGGGACCGCCGCCTCTGTGACACCTGTTACTTCGAGGACTTCGACCTCGTCGACGCGCCGGACCGGATCGAGGTGCTTGTCTGTTCCGGGTGTGGCGCCATCCGTCGTGGGAACCGGTGGTTGGACGTCGATGCCCGCGACTACACCGACGTCGCCGTCGACGAGGTGAGCGAGGCCCTCGGGGTCCATGTCAACGCCCGGGACGTTACATGGGCGGTCGACCCCGAACAGGTCGACGAGAACACGATCCGGATGCACTGCCAGTTCACGGGTGTGATCCGTGAGACACCCCTCGAAGAAACGGTCGTTGTTCCCGTGAAGATCTCCCGGGGCACCTGCGACCGGTGTGGTCGCATCGCCGGTGGCTACTACAACGCAACCGTGCAGGTCCGGGCCGACGGTCGGACACCGACACCGGAGGAACGGGATCGGGCGGTCGAGATAGCCGAATCGTACATCGGAGACCGGGAGGCGGCCGGCGACCGGAACGCGTTCATTACCGAGGTCGAGGCGGTCGACGACGGCGTCGACATCCGCATCTCGACGACACAGATGGGACAGGGCGTTGCCACCCGAATCGTCCGCGAACTCGGCGGGAGTGTCGAAAGTTATCCGACCCTCGTCACGGAGGACAGCGACGGCAACGAGGTGTACCGGGTCACGTACGCGGTTCGGCTCCCCGAGTTCACGCCAGCCGACGTGATCGACCCCGGCGACGGCGACGGCCCCGTTCTCGTCCGGAGTGTCAGCGGGAATCTGAAGGGTATTCGCCTGGCCACGGGCGACGCCTACGAGGCGCCGTTCGACGACGAGGGATCGGACGCCAGACGGGTGGCGACCCGAGAGGACGCCGTCGAGACAACGGTTGTCGCCGTCGAGGACGACCACGCGGTGCAGGTGCTCGATCCCGAGACGTACGCCGCAAAAACGATCCCGCGACCCGACTTTTTCGATTCCGACGCGGAGACGACGCCCGTTGTCAAGACACGAACCGGTCTGTTCGTGATGCCCGAGTAGTCCGAACCGACCGGTCCCGGGTGACCTGGGTTCGTGGCTACCGTTCGGGCCGAGCGCCGCCGACGTCGCCGTTCCCGGACGGCCGGACTGTCACGCCGGCGTGAACGAGAGGGGTTCGCTACGGAACGGGGTCGGCACCGCACTGAGGCGACTCGCGGGCATCGAGGCCGCGCGTGAGACGAACCGTATCAAGCCACACGGTCTGTTGCACCCGGGGATCGCCGTGGCGGCTACTCACCCCACACGTCCGAGAGCGGATGGTCGTCGCCGGCGCTGTCCTCGGGGTCGGCCGTCGTGTCCCGCGTCGTCGAGGCGGAGCGGGACCGGGGCGGTCCGCCCGCGCCGGCGTCGGGCACCGCATCGACGCCGGCGAGTGCCGCCTCGGGATCGAACGGCGGGAGGTCGGGTCGGGTCGACCGGTCGACCGCGTCGGCGAACCAGGCCGGCATGTCGTCACGGGCGCGGTCGAACACGTCGAGAAGGCTCGAATCCGCGAGGTACGTCGTGCCGTAGTCGTCCGGCGCGCGGACGATCCGTCCCGCGGCTTGGATCACCGTCCGGAGCGCGGTCCGGTGGTACCACGCCCACTGCCCTTCTTCGAGGCGGCGGGCGACCCGCGAGTCCGACGTGTTGAGGTAGGGCGCCTTGCACAACACCTGCCAGCGCGCCAGGTCGCCCCGCAGATCGAGTGCCTCCTCCATCTTTACCGAGAGAAACACGTCGGGAGCGTCGGCCGCCTTCCAGTCTTCCAGCGCCCGGTCGCGGTCCGCGCGGCCGTGGGCGCGAACCCGGGCGTCAACGCCGAAACCGGCTAGCCGGTCGGCCAACCGCTCCTGGATCGCGTAGGAATGACAATGGATCAGGCCCTTCTGGTCGGCGTGGCGCGCCATCAGGCGGACGAGTAGGCGTGCCACGTCGGGTAACGTCTCGTCTCGGTGGTCGTAGGTCATCTTTCCTTGCGTTACGTCGGACAGCGGACGGTTCTCGAGGGGAAACGTGTGGGACACGTCGACAAGAGCGACGTTAGCGGGGTCGAGCCCGACACCCCGGCAGAACGCCGCCTTATCGAGGATGGTCGCCGACAAAAGCGCGAACCGGTTCCCCCGATCCCAGACGGTGTAGTGGAGATACCGCTCGGGGTCGAGAGGTTTGATCGTTATCGCCGTCCCCTCGCCGTCGGGTTGATCGACGACCCACGTCGTTGCGCTCGTCGGGTCGCGGTGGTCGGAGACGAACCACCGAAGTTCCGAGCGAAGCTCCCGCAACCGGTCCCGACGGGCGGCCTCCGCGGGCGTGAGTTCGTCGCTCGCGGTCATTGCCTCGGCCGCGCGTTCACAGACACCGGCGAGCGTCTCCGCGAATCGCGCGGTCCGGTCGACCGGGTCGTCGGCCGCGGTCACGTCGGGGACGCCCACCTCGTCCCAGACGGGGACGGCCGACGGTTGAAGGGAAACGGTGGCGTACATCTCGGCCCACTCCGCGAGGCCGTGGGCCTCGTCGATAACGACCACGTCACGCCGACCGAACACCTCGGAGCCGGCGGTCTGCATGAAATACGCGAGCGTCATCGCGGCGATGGATCGGCTGGAAGCGATGGCGCGGTCGGCGTAGTAGGGACACCGGTGTTGTACCGTGCAGTCGTATCCCGACTCGCGGGCACAGGGGGCTCGGTCGACCGGCGTCGTCGTCTCGTCGGGCAGGATGCAGGTGTAGTTTCCCTTTCCACGGATCACGTTGAGGTCGTCGAGCAGATCATCCGCCGCCACGTCGTCCAGTTGGGAGACCTGCGGCGTCGTGTAGTACGCACCCGTCGCCTCCGCCGGGTCGGCCTCGTCGGGCGTTCGGGCCGCGCCGGCGACGGCGCGGGCCAAGAGGGACTTTCCGCTCCCCGTCGGGGCGCGGACGAGAACCACGTCGTTGCCCGCGGCGAAGGCGTCGCGGACTGCGTCAATGGCGGTCGCTTGATTGCCACGGAACGTCGGGGCGGGAAACGACGGGCGGATACGGTCGGGGTCCACGGTGGGTTCTACCGGCCGCCCCAGGTAAACGATTCTATTCGGACAACGCCGCCACGTCCTCGGCGGTCACGTCTCGGTCGTCGGGGAGGCGCTCGATACAGTCGAAACAAAGGAAATGCTCCGTGCCGTCGGCGAGTTCGAGCGTGATTCCGCCGGTCGACTCCGCGTCGAACGTCCAGAAGTTCCCGGCGCCGCCGGCGACGGGCACGTCCGTCCCACAGTTGTCACAGGGATCGGAACTCATCGGTCGAACCGAACGGACCGAGAGGGAAATGGTTGCGGGTCGGCCGGTACGAACGAGTACCCGGTGCCGAGCCACGGCCTGATATGAGCGTGGTCGTCGTTCTCTCGGTGCCGGTGTCGCCTCCGCGGCCCGTCGTGTCTCGGGCCGGATCGCCGATCAGTGGCCCGTGTCGCGTCGTGTGGCCGCCCGTCGCCCGGCCGAGGAACCCGGTAGGGGTCCACGACGACCGGATCCACAGTACGACACCCGTCGAGCCGACGGCGCGCTACTGCTGGGCGTCCTGGTCTGTTACGCCACGGGCGTGACCGTCGCGTCGGCGGCGGCGACACTGCTGCTCCGAACCGGTCAAGGCGGAACGTGACCGCGAGGCCACCGCCGTGGCCGCTTGAACCGGCACAGGAGCGTCTCGACCGGAAAGCGAACCCCCTTCTCCGGGTCGTGTAAAAAAACTCCGGGCTGTCGGTGTCAAACCCCGATCGGTCCCCGACACTTTCGGTGTCGGTTGTGGTCGTCACCGTCGACAACACCCGCCGACGTGGTGTCCGGTGGCTCGGAGGTCGGCGGGTGTCCCCGACGGGCGTGGTCGACGCGGAACGTGTAAACCGTCCGGCAACGTACAGGGGTTGTGGCACGACCCCTTCGCTTCCGGTACGCTCCCGGCCGCTGGACCGACGACACGGTCCGGACCGAGGTGTTCGAACCGTTGGACGCCAACCTTGGCGCGACCAGCCGACGGCCGTGGTTCAAACCGCCGGAGGGGTACGACGCCCGCCGATTCGACGTGGACAACGGCGACACCGCCCTCTTTTGTTGGAACGACGGGGGCTACTGGTTGGGGAATACGGAGACCCCCGAGACGCTCTGGCGGACCGACAAGTACGGCTTCGACGAGGTTCCCGAGGGTGTTGCCGACTGGGCCGAACGGGAACTCCGCGCGGAACTCCACGAGCAGTCGCCCTGGCTGGCGGAGTACCCCCATCTCTCGTGGTTCTTTCTCCCCGTTTTTCTCTCGAAGGATGGCCGGTGGACGACCCGTGAGTTCTTCGCGGAACACGAGGCGGGCTTTCCCGACGCCGACCGCGACGAGGTACTCGCGTTTTACGAGTCCGTTCTCGCCGAGGGCGTTCTCGACGACGACCGGGAGACGATGGCGAGCAAACTCGGCACCTCGGAGCATCTCGATCTGACGCGGATGGCGGCGACGATGGGCGAGTTCAACACGGCGAAACTCCTCGTCGACGCCGGCTACGGCGTCGAACCCGAAATCGAGGTGACGACCGGACACTCGATCGATTTCAAAGCACGAAGCGAGGCGGGCGAACAACCGCTGGTCGAGGTGACACGGCCGTTGCCGCCGAACCGTCGGGCCGCCGGGACTCCGGGGGCGGCGGTTCGGGACACGGCGAAGACGAAAACGGACGCGAACGGACAGTTGGCCGCCCACGCGGGCGGCGTCGTTCTGTTCGTAGACTGCTCATCGTTCCCCGACGACGACTGGGCGGCGGTCGCCAACGGACGACCGGACGTTGGCCACCGGCCTGCGGTGGTCTACCGGATGCGGCCGGATGGGGAGGTGTCGGGGTACACCAAAGGGTCGGTTCCGTTGGAACTGGACTCGGTGCTGGATTAAAGCGACAACGGCGTCGGTCCCGACTCGCCGAGCGCCGTCGGGTCACGGTCGCTGTAGAAACGCCGACCGATCGCCTTGTGACCGACCGCCGAGCGGACCGAAAGCCGGACCTCCTCGGGCGACTCGAACTCCTCGTTCGCCAGTCGGGCGAGCACGTCGCCGACACGTTCGGTGCCGCGTTGGAGTTCGATCTCGTGTTGACCGTGCTCGTCGATGATCTCGTCGGTTGTCGTCGGGTACTCGAGGGCGTCGATCATTTCGCCGGTGCCGTTGAACTTCATCACCGTAACCCACACAGTCGATAACTATAATGGTTTTCCATTCACGACCTTAACCAGCGAGAAGTCTTTAATCATCCTTGGTTGGTACGCCGTCTCGCGTGAACCGGTACCACGGGTCGAACGGCACAAGCCATATCGCCCGGGACCGAAAGGAAACGGTATGGGCGTGGTTGCCGACCTGCACGTGCACACGACGGCCTCCGACGGCCGGTTATCACTCCGGGAGGTGCCGGCCGCTGCACAGCGGGCCGGCGTCGAGGTCGTTGCGGTCACCGACCACGACCGGATTCATCCGGGGTTGGAGACCCCCGTGACCGTCCGGGACGGTGTGACGGTGATCCGGGGGGTCGAACTACAGGTTGAGACGACGGCGGGTCGGGTCGACCTTCTCGGCTACGGTGTCGAGGAAACGCCGGAACTGCGGGCCGAACTCGACCGGATCCAGACCGACCGGGTGATCCGGGCCCGCCGGATGACCGACCGGGTCGAGGCGCGACTGGGCGTCGACCTCGACGTGTCGCTCGAACCGGGGGTCGGCCGCCCGCACATCGCCCGCGCCGTTGAGGAGAGCGACGCCGACTGCGATTACAGCGGCGCGTTCGACCGACTGATCGGCGACGACGGGCCGTGTTACGTCCCACGAGCGGTGCCGCCGGTCGAGCGAGGGGTGGCGCTTCTCTCGGCGGCGTGTCCGATCGTCTCGCTCGCGCACCCGTTCCGGTACGCAGACACCGAAGCCACACTCGATCTCGTGACCGGCCTCGACGCGGTCGAGCGATACTACCCCTACAACGACACGGTCGACGAGACGAGACTCGACCGGGCCATCGAGAAACACGATCTACTGGGGACCGGAGGGAGCGACGCCCACGGCGACCGTCTCGGGATCGCCGGCCTCTCGGCGGCGGCGTACGCTCGCATTGCGGCACGTCTGCCGGATGCGCAGGGTTAAACCTGGGGGAGGCCTTACAAACGGTATGAACTGCCACTACTGCGACCGCGAGGCCGCCTACGCAGCCGAAAAGGAGGGTATCCGGGTCGGCCTCTGCGAGAATCACTTCCGTGAGCGCTTGGAGGAACTCGCGGAGTCCGACGACCTCGCCGCGCTCCGCGAAAAGATCGACATCGACCGAACCGAGTGAGGACTTTTCACCGTCTCAGAGCACGGTATCGAACCAGAGGTACAGTCCGGCCAGGATCGACTGAAACGAGAGGGTCCCGAGCGCCGACAGGAGAACGAACTGCCGGTCGCCCATGTCGGCCAACCCTGCGGGGACGGTCACCATCCCACGGGTGAACAGGAGCGTGTTGGTCACGGGGACGACGACCGGTCCCCACCGGTCGAACCAGTTCTCGAAGCGGGCAAGCGCGTCGTCGCTGACGCGGAACCACCGCGAACGGAGGAGTCGCTCCCGGCCGACGCGCTTGGCGAGCGAGAACAACGCGTACTGGCCGACGGTCGCGCCGACGACGGCGACGGCGACGACGGTAACGGCGGTACCGGCCGAACCCCCCAACAAGGCGAGTGCGCCCGGCACCACGAGTTCGCTCGGAACGACGTAGAGAAGCATCGCTCCTTCGAGAACGAACACACCGAGAAGCACCAGCAGTCCGTAGTCGGTCGCAAGCAGGTCTCGGAGGCCGTCGGGCAGCCGCGCGATCTGGAGGGAGACGAACACGACCCGACGTGTGACATCGAGGATCATAGCGGTTGTGTCACGGCGCGGGGAGCGACGGGGTTTTGCCCGTTCCGACCGACACAACCGACGATGACCAACCGCGACCGACCGCGACGACTGCGCCGCGACGGCGTCCGCTCGCTGGTCAGCGAGACCGGTCTCGAAGCGACCGACCTCGTCGCCCCCGTGTTTGTCGACGCGACGACCGACGAGAGGATCCCGATAAAGTCGATGCCCGGGCAGGAACGGGTTCCCGTCGACGGCGCGGTCGACCGCGTTGAGGAGGTGGTGTCGACGGGCGTCGAGGCGGTGATGCTTTTCGGCATCCCCGAGTCGAAGGACGCGGAGGGGAGTCGGGCGTGGGCGCAGGACGGCGTTGTCCAGCGGGCGACGCGAGCGATCACCGCCGAAACCGACGCAACGGTGATTACGGACGTCTGTCTCTGTGAGTACACCGACCACGGCCACTGCGGGGTGTTGGAACCCGACGCCCGCGAGGCGCCGACGCTGACCGTCGACAACGACGCGACGCTCGACCTCCTCGCTCGGACCGCGGTCTCACACGCCGAGGCCGGCGCGGAGATGGTCGCTCCCTCCAGTATGACCGACGGGATGGTCGGCGTGATCCGGGAGGGCCTCGACGACGCCGGCTTCGACGACGTGGCGATCATGTCCTACGCCGCGAAATACGAGAGCGCCTTCTACGGTCCGTTCCGGGACGCCGCGGACGGTGCGCCCGCCTTCGGTGACCGTCGTCACTACCAGATGGACCCCGCGAACGGCCGCGAGGCGCTCCGGGAGGTGCGCCTCGACGTCGAACAGGGCGCGGACGTGTTGATGATCAAGCCCGGACTCCCGTATCTCGACGTGGTGCGCGAGATCCGCCGGGAGTTCGACCACCCGGTCGCTGCATACAACGTCAGCGGCGAGTACGCGATGCTCCATGCCGCCGCCGAAAAAGGGTGGCTCGACCTCGACGCCGTGGCGCGGGAGTCCCTGCTCTCGCTCAAGCGCGCGGGGGCCGATCTGATCGTCACGTACTTCGCCGAAGACGTCGCCGCCGACGGCTGACCCGGGTGGCTACCGCGACGCGGCGCGGGCGTCTCCGGAATGGTTGTGGGTGGCTCCGAGTCGTTCGGCTACGTCAGCGGTTCCTCTGTGTGGACCATCGTCGCGACTCCGGCGACGGCGGGAGTTTTTCTTCCGGACGTCGACAACGCGATTCAGGTCCACAGGGGCACGGAGGACGGCGCGGTCTGCTCCGGCGGAGCGGCCGGTCGCGCCGGCGGCGTGTGGCGTGACTCGTTTCTGCGCGAGACGACCCAGTACATTCTTTCCGAAGCGGTGCGGAGCGATATGCATGACCCACGACGAATCACGGGCGCTGTACGACCGCGCGCTGTCGGTGCTTGCCGGTGGCGTCAACTCGTCGGTCCGCGCGTCGATGCCGTACCCCTTCTTCGTCGAAAACGGCGACGGTGCGTACGTGATCGACGCCGATGGCAACCGGTATCTCGACTACGTGATGGGCTACGGCCCTCTGCTGTACGGGCACGACCTCCCCGAACCGGTCGAGGCGGCGGTTCAGTCACACGCCAGTTCCGGACCGATGTACGGCGCGCCGACGGAGGTGGAAGTCGACCTCGCGGAGTTTGTCGCCCGGCACGTTCCCTCGGTGGAGATGCTGCGGTTCGTCAACTCCGGCACCGAGGCGACGGTGTCCGCGGTCCGCCTGGCGCGGGCGTACACCGGCCGAGATAAGATCGTCGTCATGCAGGGTGGCTACCACGGCGCACAGGAGTCGACGCTCGTCGAGGGCGATCGGGAGAGTACCCAGCCCTCTTCGCCCGGCATTCCCGACTCCTTTGCCGAACACACCATCACCGTACCCTTTAACGACGCCGACACCGCCGCGGACGTGTTTGAGAACCACGGTCACGACATCGCGGCGGTTCTCACCGAACCGATCCTCGGGAACATGGGGGTGGTGATGCCGGTCGACGGCTACCACGAGACGCTTCGCGAGCTTTGTGACGAGTACGGCTCGCTTTTGATCTTCGACGAGGTCATCACCGGCTTCCGGGTCGGCGGCCTCGGCTGTGCTCAAAGCGAACTCGGCGTCACGCCGGACCTGACGACGCTTGGCAAGATCGTCGGCGGCGGGTTCCCGGTCGGGGCGATCGGCGGCCGGGCAGAGATCGTCGAGCAGTTCACGCCCGGCGGCGACGTGTTCCAGTCGGGCACCTTTTCGGGGCACCCGGTGACGATGGCGGCCGGTCTCGAAACCCTCCGCTACGCCGCCGAAAACGACGTGTACGACCACGTCGACGCGCTCGGCGAGCAATTGCGCGCCGGGATCACCGACGTGTTGGCGGAACGGGCGCCGGAGTACACCGTCGTCGGGACGGGGAGCATCTTCAAGACCATCTTCACCCGCGACGGCCGGGACGGGGCGGACCACTGCGAGGCGGGTTGTCGGCAACGGGAGGACTGTCCCAACTACAACGCCTGCCCGAAGACAGGGGCGGACGTCGCGGCCGCCGAGACGAACCGCTGGGAACGGGTGTTCTGGCAGGAGATGAAAGACCACGGCATCTTTCTCACCGCCAACCAGTACGAGTCACAGTTCGTGAGCTACGCCCACACGAAGAAGGACATCCAGCGAACGATCGACGCGTACCAGGACGCTCTCTGAAGATCCGAAGAGGCGGGCTTTTCACGCTCGGGGGCGACTGATTCGGTATGAGCACGCGCGGGAGCATACGACTGGCGACGCGCGGATCCGACCTCGCGCTCCGGCAGGCCGCGAGCGTCAGCGACCGGTTGGCGGGACGGCGCCGCACGGTCGAGACGGTCGAGGTGTCGACCCGGGGCGACGAGATCCGTGACGAACTCATTCACCGCCTCGGAAAAACCGGGGCGTTCGTCCGGGCACTCGACGAGCAGGTTCTCGGCGACGACGTCGACGCCGCCGTCCACTCGATGAAGGACATGCCCACGGAGTCACCGGCCGAGTTGGTGGTCGCCGGGGTGCCGGACCGCGCGACGGCAGGCGACGTCCTGGTGACCCGCGACGGGGTGGATCTGGAGGATCTGCCGGCGAAAGCCACCGTCGGCACGTCGTCGTTGCGCCGAGGGGCACAGTTGCGGGCCGAACGCCCCGACCTGCAGATCGAGCCCTTGCGGGGAAACGTCGACACGCGCTTGGAGAAGTTGCTCGCGCCGGGTCTTCAACGCGAACATCAACAACGCTTAGAGGCGGCGGACGAGACGGAGGGCGAGCACCCGGACGCGTTCGAGGCGTCGGTCGAGGAGTGGTTCGATGCGCTGAGCGAACTCGAACGGCAGGCGCTGGAACGGGCGGTCGAGACGGAGTACGACGCGGTCGTTCTCGCCGAGGCGGGGCTGGAACGAAGCGGCCTGTTGGAGACGGTCGGAACCGTCCGCCTCCCCAAAGAACGGTTCGTCCCCTCGCCGGGACAGGGCGCCATTGCGGTGACCGCCCGGGCGGGGACGGACGCGGTGGAGACGATCCGGAGCGCGATAGACGACCCCGTCACGCGGGTCGAGACGACCGTCGAGCGGACGATCCTCGCGGAACTCGGCGGGGGGTGTATCGCTCCGATCGGCGTTTACGCCGTCGTCCAAGGGGAGTACGTCCGGGTCATCGTGCAGGTGCTGTCGCTCGACGGAACCGAGACGATCGAGCGGACGGCTAATCTTCCCATCGAGGATCACGCCGACGCCGCCGCGGCGCTTGCGGCCGACCTCCGAGAGGCGGGGGCAGCGGCGTTGATCGACCGTGCACGCGAGGAGGCGGACGGGTGAGAGTGAACACGAACACGAGCGAGAGCAGGAACGAGAACGGGAACGAGAACGAGAACGAGAACGAGGGAGACGGCAAAGACCGCCCGCGTGTGGCCGCCTTCCGCCCCGACGACGGCCGATTGGCGGCCGCCCGAGACCGATTGTCCGCACTCAGGGTCGACCCCGTCGCCGACCCGATGCTCGCGGTCGAACCGACGGGGAACTGCCCCGACGAGGCCGACTACGTCGTTTTCACGAGCAAGACCGGGGCGGAACTCGTCGCCGACGACTGGGAGCCCGGGACGGCGACGGTCGTCGCCATCGGGCCGAAGACGGCCGACGCGTTGGAGGCGGCAGGATACACCGTCGACGTGGTGCCCGAGGAGTTCTCGTCGGCCGGCTTGGTCGAGACACTCGCCGACCGTGTGGCGGGCGCGGCCGTCGAGGTGGCCCGGAGCGACCACGGCAGTCCGGTCCTGCCTGAGGGGCTCCGGGACGCGGGCGCAATGGTTCACGAGACGGTGCTCTACCGGCTGGTCCGCCCCGACGACTCGGGGGACTCGGCGGAGGCCGCCGCGACGGGTGACCTCGACGCGGTCTGTTTCACCTCGTCGCTGACCGTCGAACACTTTCTCGACGCCGCGGCCGAGCGGGGGATCAGAGCGAACGCCGTCGAGGGGTTGAACGCGGCGGTCGTCGGGGTCATCGGCGAGCCGACCCGGGAGACGGCCGGGTCCCACGGGATCGCGGTCGATGTGGTGGCGACGGAGGCGACGTTCGAGACGCTGGCCCGCGAGACGGTCGCTCGGCTGGACGCCGACCGATGATTTATTTCCGACGACGACCCACTCCCGGGCAATGGGACCCGTCCCCGAACTCGACGCCCGGGCCGAGGCGTGTGCCGACCGCCTCCGAGACGCCGAGTCCGTCCTGCTGGCCTCGCATATCGACGCCGACGGCCTGACGAGCGCCGCGGTCGCAGCAACGGCGCTCGAACGTGCGGGGACCCCGTTCGACACCATCTTCGAAAAGCAACTCGACGAGGCCGCGGTCCGGAAGATCGCGGCGACCGGCCACGAAACGGCGTTGTTCACCGACTTCGGGAGCGGGCAACTCGACGTGATCGTCGAACACGACGACGCGTTCACCCCGGTGGTCGCAGATCACCACCAGCCGGCCGACGCGGAGACGACCTACCACTGCAACCCCCTCTTGGAGGGGTTGGGCGGTGCGAGCGAGCTCTCGGGAGCGGGTGCGACCTACCTCGTCGCCCGGGCACTCGAATCCGAACACGTCGGCAACCGGGATCTCGCTGGGCTCGCCGTCGTCGGTGCCGTCGGGGACATGCAGGGCGGAGCCGACGGTCTCACGGGAGCGAACGAGGGGATCGTCGAGGAGGGCGTCGAGGCCGGCATCTTGGCCGAGAGGACGGATCTGGCGATGTACGGCCGACAGACCCGGCCGCTCCCGAAACTGTTGCAGTACGCGAGCGACGTACGGATCCCGGGCATCACCGGCGACGAGGCGGGCGCGGTGTCGTTTCTGTCGGAGTTGGACGCCGACCTCCGGGCCGATAACGATGGGCCACGCTCCTCGGGCTGGAAACGCTGGGTCGATCTCGACGACGACGACCGCCGAACGGTTGCGAGTGCGCTTCTCAAGCGGGCGGTCGCGAGCGGCGTCCCGGCCAAGCAGGTGAACGATCTGATCGGGACGACCTACACGCTCACCCGGGAGGAGGTGGGAACCGAACTCAGGGATGTGAGCGAGTTCTCGACGCTGCTGAACGCGACGGCACGGTACGACCGGGCGGACGTGGGGCTGGCGGTGTGTCTGGGCGACCGTGACGACGCCCTCGACCGGGCGCGGACCCTCCTCCGGACCCACAGAACGAACCTCTCGGAGGGACTGGAGCTGGTGACATCGGAGGGTGTGACCGTCGAAAAGAACCTCCAGTGGTTCGACGCGGGGACGAGGATCCGCGAAACCATCGTCGGCATCGTCGCCGGGATGGCACTCGGGACTGACGGGGTGCGGGCCGACAGGCCGATCGTCGCCTTCGCGTCGGCCGGAGACGAGAACGGCGAGGACGAGGCGGTGAAGGTGTCTTCGCGGGCACCTCACAGCCTCGTCCGGCGTGGGCTCGACCTCTCGGCGGTGATGCGGGAGGCCGCACGGTCGGTCGGGGGCGACGGTGGCGGCCACGAC
>NZ_JAQCNJ010000093.1 GCF_028275055.1 Haloplanus sp. | reverse complement strand
GAACTCGTCCTCGACCGCGACACCGACGCCCTCCGCAAACCCGCGTTGTGGAGCGCGCTCGCCGGCGTCGCCGTCGCACTCTACATGTGGGTGTGGCCCCCAGGCGTCATGCTGGTCGGCATCTTCGGGATCTACCTCGTCTATCAACTCACAAGCGACTACGTCACGGGCGGGTCGCCCGAGCCGGTCGCGTTCGTCGGCGTCGTCTCGATGACCGTCGCTGCGGTCCTGATGCTCGTGCAACTCGACACGACATCGGTCAGTCCGGTGGAGTTCTCCTTGCTCCAGCCCCTCCTCGCCTTTGGTGTCGCCATCGGCGCGGCGGTGCTTGCCGGGCTGGCTCGGCTGTTCGACGGCCGGAGCCTCGACCGGTCGTACTATCCAGGTGTCGTCGTCGTCCTGATCGCCGTCGTCACCGGCGTCGTCGCCGTTGCCCTTCCCTCGTTGTTCGGGACGGTGCAGGCGAACGTCCTCCGCATTGTCGGGTTCAGTGCAGGGGCGGCCACGCGAACGATCTCCGAGGCCCAACCGTACCTCGCTCCGGACATCCTTGAACGGAATCGTATGACCGCCACGGGGCGGATCATGGCCGACTACGGCCTCGCGTTCTTTACAGGCGTCGCGGCTGTTATCTGGCTGGTCGCGAAACCGCTGGTCCGTGGCGGTGAAACCGAACGGATTGGCTACGCGGTCGGGAGTCTGGCTCTCATCGGCCTACTCTTTCTCGTCCCCGGGCCGTTCCGGGCGCTCGGCAACAGTCTGGGCGTCGTCTCCGAACTGATCGGCGTTACCTTGATCGCCATTATCCTCTTCGGTGCCGTTCTCCAGACGAACTACGACGCCGAACAGCTCCTGTTCGTGATCTGGGCGGCGTTTATTACCTCGGCGGCGTTTACGCAGGTGCGGTTCAACTACTATCTCGCACCCATCGTCGCCATCGCGAACGCCTACCTGATCGGACAGATCCTCTCGTATCTGGGCCTCCGTACCGGAACGCTCGATACCGTCCGTGACCTCCAAGGCTATCAGGTACTCGCGGTGTTGGCGGCCGCAATGCTGATCATCACGCCGGTGTTGCTCGTCCCGATGAGCGTTCGGGGCACCGGCAACGCCCAGTTCGATCAAAGCGACACGGCGTGGCGGTCGGGCCAACAGGCCGGTGTCGGCGCGGTCACAGAGTGGGACGAGTCGCTCAGGTGGATGGAGTCGAACACGCCGGCCCCCGGAACACTCGGGGGCGCGGACAACGAGCTGGCGTACTACGGCACCTACGACAGAACCGACGACTACGACTATCCGGCCGGGGCATACGGCGTGCAGTCGTGGTGGGACTACGGCCACTGGATCACCCTCCGGAGCGAGCGTATCCCGAACGCCAACCCGTTCCAACAGGGTGCGACCGACGCGGCGAACTACCTGCTCGCGCCCAGCGAGTCGGCGGCACAGAACGCGCTCGGCGAGCGCAACAAAGAGGCCGCCGGCACGCGGTACGTGATGGTCGACTGGCAGATGGTCCACCCGCAGTCGAAGTTCGGCGCGCCAATCGTGTTCTACGACGACTCCGACGTCACGTCGTCGGACTTCTACAACCGGGTGTACACCAGCAACCTCCGCGGGAGTTTCCAGTTGCGAACCCAGCGCTACTACGAGAGCCAGATGGTGCGGCTGTACGCCTACCACGGGAGCGCCGTGAATCCCCAGCCGATCGTGGTCGACTGGGAGGAGCGGCGCGTCCAGACGCAGGCCGGCGAGGAGATCACCGTCCGAACCGGGCCGCAGGCCGAGGACGAGTCGATGGTCAGGCAGTTCGACAACGTGTCGGCCGCACAGGCGTACGTCGAGGAGGACGGCACCGCACAGGTCGGCGGGGTCGGCCACTTCCCGAGCGAGCGGGTTCCCGCACTGGAACACCACCGGCTGGTGAAGGTGAGCAACTCGTCGACGGCCGAACGATCCGGACGGTACCAGCGTCTCCAGCGCCAGACCTTCGCCGTGACCGGCGTCCCGCCGTCTTCACAGACGCTGTACGAGCCGTCGTGGGTGAAGACGTTCGAGCAGGTTCCCGGGGCAACGATCACCAGCGACGGACTACCGGCAAACATCTCGGTCCGGGCGACGGTGCCGATGCGCGTTCCGACAACGAACGAGACGTTCACCTACACCCAACGGACGAGAACGAACGAGGACGGTGAACTGTCGATGACCCTTCCATACGCCACGACCGGGTACGACGAGTACGGGCCCGAAAACGGCTACACCAACGTGAGCGTTCGCGCGGCCGGGCCGTACGTGATCGAGTCGTCGCTCGCCAACAACAACGGGTCGCTCGTCCAGTACCAATCCGAGATTCAGATCGAGGAGGGTCGCGTCAACGGTGACGTGTCCGGCGAACGCGAGGTAACGTTGGAGGAGACAAACCCGCTGGAGAATCTCTCACTGGACGGGAACGAGTCCGACTCGGGGTCGGAGTCAGGATCCGAAAACGGATCGGCCACACTCGAACCCGTCGGATCGGTCGACCGCGATTCCGGGAGCGACAGGCCGGAGGACACGAAATCGGACACGACCGCTTCGTCGTTCGGTCCCCCGGCGGTCGCAGTCGGTAGGAACTGACACCGGATGGTACGACGGCTCCACCCTCTCGTCGTCGTCTATTTCAAGGGAATCTGCATGGGGGCGGCCGACGCGGTCCCCGGTGTCTCGGGCGGCACCATCGCGCTGGTCGTCGGAATCTACGAACGGTTGATCGGTGCCGTCACAGCAATCACCCTGGCGCGGGTCCGGCGTGTTCTCGCCGCGTCACTCTCCGGCCGGTGGGCCGACGCCCGTGAGGCGTTCGACGAGGTCGACGGGCTCTTTCTCGGCGCACTCGGTGGTGGGATTCTCACCGCCGTCGTCGTGGCGACGCGGCTCCTTCACGTCGCCCTCGAATCCGATCCCGTCGCGGCCTTCGGGTTCTTTTTCGGACTGATTGCCGCGTCGGCGGTGGTCCTCTCCTCGGAGGTCAGCCTCAACACGCCCGGCCGGATCGGAGCGTCGGCCGGCGGGTTCCTGCTCGCGTTCGTCGGCGGTGGACAGGCCGCCGCGGCGCTTCCCTCGACGACGCCGGTCGTTGTCGCCGTCGGTGCTGTCGCTATCAGCGCCATGGTCCTGCCCGGCATCTCTGGCTCGCTCATCCTCGTCATTCTCGGGCAGTACGAGTTCCTCGTCGCCCGGCTGTCGGCGTTTGTCGATTCGGTGCTCGGCGTTGCGGTGGGCGGGAGCGTGACAGCGGTGATCGACCCCGGGCGGATCGTTGTCGCGTTCGCCGCCGGCGCGGCCGTTGGCCTGTTCACCGTCGCCCACGCGGTTCGCTGGGCGCTGGAGCGGTACCGCGCCGCGACGCTTTCATTTCTGGTGAGTCTCATCGTCGGCGGGTTGCGCGCCCCGGTCGTCGAGGCCGGCCGGAACCTACCTACGGGTTGGACCGCGGGGGCGACGCTCGCGTTCGCACTCGCGGCGGTCGTCGGGGCTGTTGCCGTTCTCGGCCTAGAGCGCTACACCGGTGGTCTGGCGACGGACGCCTAATCGAGGCGGGCGACCGTGACGTACGTCTCGGGGCGCGTCTCGGCGCGTTCGATCGCGAAGCCGGCGTCGGTCTGGAGCGCGATGGCGTCGCCGATGGCGTAGGTCTCGTCCCGCGGCGGGCCGGCCACGCCGGCGCCGTCGCGGTCCCAGTCGACCGTGACGAGACGCCCGCCGGGGCGGAGAACCCGTGCCACCTCGGCCAAGGCGTCTGAGTCGGCGAACTCGTGGAACGTCATCGTAGAAACGACGGTGTCGAGGGCGGCGGCGGCAAACGGTAGGTCGCCGGCCTCGGCCTCGACCAGTTCAACGGAGTCGGGGACGCCCTTCTCGCGGTAGCGGTCGTGCATCGCCGACTGGACGTCGATTGCGTACACCATCCCGGCGTGTGGCGCGAGAGCGTCGGTGTAGAAGCCGGTCCCACTGCCGAGGTCCGCGAGCGTCATACCCTCGTGGGGGGCAACGAGGGCGTGAAGCTCCTCGCGTGAACAGAACCGGTACCGTTCGGCCGCGTCCTCAAGAGCGTCAGCCCGGTCGACGTCGAACGTATGAAAGCCCATGTCGTGGGCTATCGACCGCGTGATATAAAGACCGCGTGCCGGTGGGTCAGGGTTAAATCCCCGTCGTGCGGTGGCACAGATATGGACGTGACCATCCGGAAACCGACCGAGCGGGAGTGCGAGGAGTGTGGTCGCCGAGAGGTATGGAACGACACGACGGGAACGTGGCGGGTCGCCGTCGGCGACGACCGGCGCGTCGGCGAGGTGTACTGCATCCACGAGTGGGATATCAACGGCACGTTCGTCCCTGTCGAGTCCGATGGCGACGGCGTCGACGCGTAGGTGCGGGGGCGGCAGTTTATACTTTCGTGGCGTCGACGCCGGGTATGACCGAGACGATGACCACGGCCTACGTCACCGCCCCGCAGGCGGCGGCGGACGGGCTGGCTCGCCGACTCGTCGACGAGCGATTGGCGGCCTGTGTGAACGTCGTGCCCTGCGATTCGGTGTACCGCTGGGGCGATGAAATCCACGAGGACGAGGAGTCGATCCTACTGGCCAAAACCGCCGAGGACCGGTACGACGACCTGCGGGCGGCGATGATCGAGTGGCACCCACACGACGTGCCCTGTATCGAGCGGTTCGACGCCGCGGACGCTCACGATCCGTTCGCGTCGTGGTGTGTCTCGGCGGTTCAAAAGGCGGGTAAGGAGAACGGCGACGGATCGTAACGCCACGGGATACAGGTCGCCGGCCGTGGGCCGGCGAGACGTCACCGAGCGGCGGCAAGAGCCTCTAAGACTCCGTCCATGTGTGCCCCGTCGGTGACGCGGTCGGCGGCGGCGCGGGCCGGGTCGTCGGCGTTTGCGACGGCAAAGGAGCGGCCCGCGGTTTCGAACGTCGACACGTCGTTTTCGCTGTCGCCAACGGCGACGAACGCCTCGGGGTCGAGGCCGAGTGTTTCCGCAACCGACCGGAGGCCGTCGCCCTTCTCGACGCCGGGTGTCTTGAGATGGTACGCGTAGCCCGTATCGACCACGTCGAGGTCGAAGTCGGCTGCGACGCTCCTGAGAAGCGCCTCGTCAGCATCGAGGCTGACTGCCACCTCCGTCTCCCGCCACCGGTTGACGGTGTCGGCCGTGCCCCATCCCAGGTCGCCCCCGCGGTCGACGAACGCCTGTGCGGCCTCACGAACCCGGTCGCCGTCGACCGTCAACGTCACCTCGTCGTCCGCGTAGACAACGCCGCCGTTCTCCGCGACAACCTGCTCCGGGATTGCGAAAAAGTGACACAGTGCGACCGGGTACGGGAACGCCTTCCCCGTCGCCAGAACGACCGGCGCGTCCCACGCCGGGACAGTCTCGAAAGCCCGGGGGTCGATCCCTCCGGCCGGCGTCGTGAGCGTCCCGTCGATGTCGAGGACAAGCGGCGGCGCCATATCCGATTTCAACGGCGCGGCCGTAATAAACGACGCGCTACGACGCGATCAAAAAACGCGATAGTCAGGAACGTGCGGTCCCGCTCTGAAAGTCCGGGAGCCTGCGTTTAGGCGTCTGCCACCTGCTCGTTTTCGTTCTCTGCGCCTTCATCCTCGGCGCCTTCGTTCTCGTTTTCGTTCTCGTTCTCTTCGTGTTCTTGCTCGTTCTCGTTCTCGTTTTCGTTCTCTGCGCCTTCATCCTCGGCGCCTTCGTTCTCGTTTTCGTTCTCGTTC
>NZ_JAQCNJ010000082.1 GCF_028275055.1 Haloplanus sp. | reverse complement strand
CGATAAAAGAAACCGCACCGTGTGACCGCTCCCGGCGGTCAGTCGTTGTCGTTAGGTGTCGCGCCGCGTGGCCAGCAATGCAGCCGCCAACAGCGCGATGACCGCGATGACCGCACCGAAGCCGGGGCCGCCCTCCTCAGTGGGCGTTGCCGTTGCCGTGTCGGGCTCGGGCGTGTCCGTTGCCGTCGGTTCCGGCGTGTCCGTTGCCGTGTCGGGCTCGGGCGTGTCCGTTGCCGTCGGTTCCGGCGTATCCGTCGGTTCCGGCGTTGCCGTCTGGCGTTGCTGGACGATCTCGACGCTCTCGACGTCCTCGTTGAACGAGTCGTCAGCCTCGAGATCGTACGTGCCCGTCTGGATGTCCTCGAGTTCGAGTGTGAGACTCCACTGGCCGTCGTAGCCCCACTCGTCGGTCGTGCTCAGCGCCACGGAGTCGCCCGCCTGGGTGTTGAGCTCGACCGTGATCGAGTTGTCATCCGGTCGCAGGTTGGTCGTCCCTTCGACGACCATCGTGTCGTCAACGGCGATCGGGTTGATGCCCGAGGCCTCCGCGCCCTCGGGGTAGACATCTCCAACCGCAGTCGAGGAGTCCGCCAGCCGGAACGTCTCCGTCACGATCCGGTCGTCACTCGCGACTTCCTCGACCGTCTGATCGAGAAGACGCGCACGCATCTGGTCACCCGTCAGGCCCTGGCCCGACAGGTTGTTCTCGACGAAGTCGGCGATGCCGTTGTTGTCCGGGAACTCGCCGTCACCGTAGGCACCATCACGACCCGTCGACAGGACGTGGATGCTGACCTGGCCGGTGTCGAGGCCGCCGAGATTGACCTCGTCCTCGTCGAACGTGTTGTCGTCGTCAACCGAGATGGTCTCGTGGTTCGCGTTTCCACGCTCGTCGAAGAACACCACGTCGACCTCTTGGTTACCGAGCGCGACGCCGGAGACGTTGATGTCACCGTCTTCGCTGGCCACCTGGCCACCGACGCTTTTGACGTTCGCGTTCAGTTCGGTGTCGACCACACGGATCGAGCCCTGTGAGCTCGTGCCCGTGTTGAAGTCCGAGACATCGACAGTATCGACAGGGTTGCCGTTGCTGTCCTGGACGTCTGCCACATCGATCACGCCGAGCCGGTAGCTACCGGGCAGCGAGAGGATGTCGTTGCCGCCACCGTCGCCACGCGAGATGACGGCGTCTTCCTGTTCGAAGGTGTCGTCGGCGTCGACGCTGATCGAGCGGTCGCTGACACCGTCACCTTCGGTCGAGTCGAGGTCGACGATCTGGTAGTCGCCGTCACGACGGGTGTAGAGCGCCACATCGTCGACACCCTCGGAGGCGGTACCGTTGATCGTGATTTCGCTGCCGACAACGTAGGTGCCGCTGGGCGTGTTGAGCCCAACAGTCCCCTCTTCGACCGTCAGTGTGGGGTCGTCCTCGTTGTCGGTGCCGTCCGCAATCGGGTTGATCACGGTTTCGTCGTAGAGTTCGACATCGACATCGGTCGTGTCGAGGTTGGACGTGTCGACCTGCCCTGCGCCGACACCGGTGTCGTCGTCGATGGTCACGTTCGCGTACGCGTAGTCGATGGACTCACCGGGTGCTTGGACCGAAACGTCTTGATCGCGCGGAACGACCGTGCCGGAGTCGGTCACGATACCGGTCTCGTCGGTGTCACCGACGTTGCGGAAGGTGCTCTGTGCGCTGTCGTTCGTGATGCCGTCACGGAAGTCGTCGTTGTCGATGAGGACAACGTGGGTCGCGCCAGCGTTGGAGCCACGGATCGTGTAGGTCACGTCGTTGCCACGCGTGGCGGTGTCCTCGTCGAGGTCGACCGTGATGTCGTCGTCACCGGTGACGGTGACGGTCGTCGACTCGATGGCACTACCGAAGTCGAGGTCGTCGGAGCCGGCAACCTCGATGGTGTAGGTGCCCGTTCCGAGACCGGTGAAGTCGAGTTCGTACTCGAGTTCACCGTCGGTGCTGGACTTGATTTCGTTACCGGCGCCACGGTCTGCGAGTGCGTCACCGGTGACTTCGAGGCCGTCCTCGTTCTCGATGGTGAGTTCGAGGTCCTCGGCCTGTTCGTAGTTGTAGTGAGCGTCGACGGTGAGGTCACCGGAGCCGCTCACGTCCGTTTCGCCTTCGGGGACCGAGCCGCCCGCGATATCTTCCTCGTTGGAGTTCAGCACCTCGAAGAGCGTGATCCGGGGTTCGAGAACGGTCACCTCGAAGCCACCGGCACCGTCGGTCGGACCGTTGCCGTCGTAGGTGCCGGTCGTCTCGGTTTCACTGACCGGCAATTGGAGGGTCTGACCCTCGGAGTCACCGGCCGTGCCCGTCAGGGATGACGTCGAGCCTTGGAACTCGATGTCCTGTTCGCCCTGGAAGACGGTCGCGCCGTCAAAGATGACACCGGTGCCGTCTTCGGTGTCGAAGGTGCCGGTTCCGTCGTTGTTGAGCGCGCGGTTGTTGCTCCCGACGCCCGTCACCGACGCGCTGGTGTCGGTGGTCGTCGCCGTCTCGGGACTCGTGATCGAGTCGCTGTCCGTCCCGTTGAGTTTCAGCGTGAGCGTCCCGGCCGCCGCCTCACCGCCGGCGAGGTTCGTGAGGTCGAACGTCGCCTGCTGGTTGGTTCCGGTGGTCAGGCTATTGTTAACGATTACGTCGCCATCGCTGTCGGCCAGTTCCAAGGCCGTGTCCGAACTCGAGGTGTCGACGCCGGTGCCCGCGTCAGTCAGGTTGTAGTCGACGGTCACGGTGCCGTACTGTCCGACTGAACTCGGGGAGACGCTGTTGATGACGACCGTCGGGGCGGTGGTGTCTTCCAAATTGAATGCACTGGTTGTTTTAGTGTTTTCGAAGGTACCATCTTGATCGGGGTCTTCATCAACCGAGTAATCGATGTTCGTTGCCTCAGTGGAACCGGTGCTGATCCCGGTGAGCGTGAGGTCGAAGGTCACTTCACGGTCGTCGTTTCCACTACCGTCGTCAGTAACGGTTAGTGTAACCTCACCCCCACTCAGCGTGGGACCGGAGGAGATCGAGTCGCCGCTATCGCCACTGGTGACAGTCGCCTCAGCGCCACTAACGGAAACACCACTCACGCTAGTCAGTGAGCTGATGTCAATTCGAACGTCAGCGGAGTCACCGCCCGCGGTAAGACCGGCGATATTTATTCCGGTGGTATTTTGTGTGTCATCCACTCCAAGTTCGACGTTCTCTGGAGTGCCAGCCGAACCGATAGTTGCAGTAGCCGACCCCGACAACGCCACGGTGCCGGCGAAAACCGAGAACACCATGAGCGCCGCGAGGACGATTGCACGGATCTTGTGGTTGTAGTTTGTCATGTGTTGTGGTTGTATAGTCGGTGGAAACGGCTCCGTTGTGGCGTAACCGACACGCTGTAGCGGGCAGAGTGGATACCTGTTCAAGCAGACGTGATAAGTGCTTTGCGGGTTGGCCCCGAGGACCGACACCGCGTCAAACACGGCCCGTGTGCCGACACGCCGGGAACGCGTCGCCGCTGCGGAGCGACGGGCCACCGTCTCGGCACTATCCTTGTATGTGTATTATTACCTATTAGATGTATCTAGTCATTGACTGAATTAGCAAGTCACCAAATATGGTGGGTTTCCTAGTATAGTATCACGATTGGCAATGTATATGGAGAAATAAGTGGAAAAGTTATATATGGGTGAGCATACCAACCATGAGTAGACGTGACAAAAGACAGGCAGTCAGGGATGGTTGCGGATGGTGAACGGGTAGCCGAGCACACTGCGGAACACGGAGACGACTGACGACGATGGTTGACAAATCCGATCTCGAGGGACCACGGATCGACCGGCGTACTGCGACGAAACTGCTTGCGGCTGGCGGCCTCAGCGGTCTCGCCGGGTGTAGCGGCGGCGGGGGTGGTGGTGACGAGAACACCGAAAGCACCGAAAGCACGGAAAGCGCCGACGAATCGGCCTCGTCCGGTGGTAGCTCGATCACCGCCGGCTGGAACATCGACCAGATCGAGTATTTCGACCCACACTATGTGGATAAGGGACAGGAGATCTACCTCCAGTCCAACATCTACAGCGGGCTGGTAAAGATCGGCTCGGACGGCGGCATCGTCGGCGACCTCGCCAGCGATTGGACGCTTCCCGACAGTTCGACGTACGTATTCGACCTGAAGGAAGGGGGGACGTTCCACAACGGTGACCCGCTCGACGCCGAGGCGGTGAAGGCGTCGTTCGAGCGGCTGATGAGCCTCGACGACTCGCCACACCTCAGCAAGCTCTCGGCTGTCGAATCCATCACCGCAGAGGATGAGACGACGCTTCGAATCAGCCTCTCCGAGACGGTCGGACCGTTCATCTCGTTTCTGACGCGGGGACCGGGACGTGCCGGTACGATCGTTCACGCACCGACCGCGACCGAAAGCCCGGAGGAGTACAACCGTATGCCCGTCGGGAGTGGAGCGTTCGAACTCACAGAACGGGAGTCCGGCGAGTACCTGCAACTGGAGGCCCACGACGGCTACTTCGGCACCGACGACGAGGGCAACGCCCTCCCGTATCTCGACTCGATTCGGGTCAACCTGATCCCGGAGCCGTCGACGATGTGGACGGCGATCCGTGGCGGCGAAATCGACTACTCGATCAGTATTCCGGCCGAGAACGCGGGACAGGCGGAGTCGATGGGTGAACTGAACGTCGTCGGGACGAATCCGGGGGCGTGGTTCTGTGTCGCTCCTCTCGCCAGCAACCCGAGCGAGGTCGACTTCGCTCAGTTCTCCACCGGAAGCGCGCAGGTGACTGACAAGTGGGCCGATCAGGACCTCCCGACGACGGACGTACGGGTCCGTCAGGCTATCGCCATGGCCATCGACCGCGAGGCGCTCGTCGAACGCGCCTTCTTCGGGTACGCGGAACCCGCCCACTCGCTGTTCAACCCCGCCATCTCGTGGCTGTACGAGGAGGAGCCCGATCCGGGGCAGTACTACGACCCCGAGGCGGCTCAGTCGCTTCTCGACGAGGCCGGGTACACCGGCGACCCTCGGATGACGCTCACCCTTCTCGGGGTGCCGGGCGACGAGCGACGGATGACCGTCGTCCAAGAGATGCTCTCACAGATCGGTATCGAGGTTGAACTCAACGTTCAACAGTCCTCTGCGTACTGGGACAATCTCTACAGCTACGAGAACGCGCTGGTGATGTACGACGGCTACGTCGACATCGATCCGTGGATGACGATGTGGAAGCAGCTGAAAACGCCCACCGAGAACGGCTCCGCGGGCGCGTGGCAGGCGAACCTCTACAGCAACCCCGACTTCGACAGTGCGCTCGAACAGGATTACGCCACGTCGGATTTCGACGAACGGGCCGAGATCATGCAACAGGCCGAGGAGATGTTCCTTGAGGATGCGGCGTGGGCGATGACGACGTTCCCGCTCATCCCGAAAGCGAGCACAGCCGACCTGACAGGTGTTGGGAATCAGGCGGGACTGAGCAACTTCCACACAGCTTCGGTCGAGTAGATGGGGGTCAAACGTTACGTGGCAAAGCGAACGCTCCAAGCCATCGGGGTTGTCTACGTGGTGGCGACGGCGGTGTTTGTCGCCGTCCGTTCGGTTCCGGGTGATCCGGCCCGACTGGTTCTGGGCGGGAACGCCGAACCCGACGAGTTGGCGGCCGTTCGTGCCGAACTCGGTCTCGACCAGCCGATCCACGTCCAGTACTACCGGTGGATGGCTGATCTAGCCCGCGGCGACCTCGGGGACTCCATCTACACCGGCCAGTCGGTGGGCGCGAGTATTGCAAACGCCGCCGAACCGACGCTGAGCATCGGCCTCGTCGGCATCACCATCGCCATCCTGATCGCCATCCCCGCAGGCATCGTCAGCGCTACCCGCCGCGACCGGTGGGAGGACTACGTTGCCACCGGTGTTGCCTTTCTCGGCATCAGTATGCCATCGTTCTGGATCGGGATCGTCCTCCTGCTTACCGTGGGGACGGCCGTTCCGGCCATTCCCTCGTTCGGCTACGCGTCGATCAGCGAGGGCGTGGTGCCGTGGCTCTCACACGTCATCCTGCCCGCGGCGGCCGTGGGACTGCCGTACGCCGGCATCATCACCCGGATGACTCGGTCGTCGATGCTCGAGGTCCTGAGTGAAGATTACATGCAGACGGCGCGTGCCAAGGGACTCCCGCCGCGGTTGGTCCTGTTCAAACACGGGCTCCAGAACGCGCTCATGCCCGTGGTGACCGTCGCTGGGATCCTCTTTGCGCTGCTGCTCGGCGGTATCGTCGCCGTCGAGATGGTGTTCGGGGTGCAGGGCTTCGGCCGGTTGCTCATCCGCTCTATCGAGCGCCAGGACTTCCCCATCGTCCAGGGCTCGGTGATCGTCGTCTCGATCATCTTCGTGTTCATGAACCTCTTTGTCGACCTGCTGTACATGTCGATCAACCCGAAGATCAAGTACGGGGGTGGAGCATGAGCACGGATTATGGCGACGCGGACACGTTCTTCGGCGTCCGTCTCGACCGTTTCGAGCGGCTGTACGAGGCGGTCGCCGGCGACTACAAGGCCACCTTCGGGCTGGTGACGGTGACGCTGTTCGTTCTCGCGGCGATCTTTGCGCCCGAACTCGCGCCGTACGACCCGATGGCACAGGAGTACGCCATCATGCAGGCACCGTCGTTGTCGAGCGCCCACCCGCTGGGAACGGACTCCTTCGGCCGCGACCTGCTCTCGCGGATGATGTACGGCGCACGCGTCAGCCTCGGCGTGAGTCTCGGCGCTGTCACCATCGGTGCCGTCGTCGGCGTCTCGCTCGGCGTCGTCGCCGGCTACTTCGGCGGCTGGGTCGACGACGCACTGATGCGCTTTGTCGACGTGCTCTGGGCCTTTCCCTGGCTCCTCGTGGCGATCATGCTCGTCGCCATCTTCGGTCAGGGTGTCTGGAACGTCATCGCCGCCATCGCCTTCGCCTACATCGACGACTTCGCGCGTCTCGCGCGCGGCGAGGTGCTCTCAATCCGTGAAGAGGAGTTCGTCCTCGCGGCCAAAAACATCGGTCTCGGCGACTTGGGAATCATGACCGAGGAGGTGTTGCCGAACGCGGTGGCGCCCCTCATCGTCCAGTTCACGGTGCTCATCGCACGGGCCATCCTAGCCGAGAGCACGCTCTCCTTTCTCGGTATCGGCGTCAAGCCGACCACGCCGACCTGGGGAGCGCTGCTGGGCCAAGGGCGAAGTCTCATCGGCCAGGCTTGGTGGATTTCGATCGTTCCCGGCGTCGCCATCGTGATCACGGTGCTCGGTATCAACCTCTTTGGCGACGCGCTCCGCGACGCCTTCGACGTTCGCGGGGAGGGGGGATCACCGTGAGCCTCCTCGACATCGAGGATCTCTCGATCACATTTCCCGTCGAAGGCGGGCCGGATGTGCCCGCCGTCGAGGGTATCGACCTCTCGGTCGAAGCAGGCGAGATCCACGGTCTCGTCGGCGAGTCCGGGTCGGGCAAGAGCGTCACCGCACGGTCGGTCATGCGCTTGCTCGACGACGCCGAGGTCGGTGCAAAGCGGTTCGACTACCGCGGCGAGGACCTCTATGACAAATCCGAGGCCGAAATGCGCCAGGTCCGTGGCGACGAGATCGGCATGGTGTTTCAGGACTCGTTGTCGGCGCTCAACCCCGTGATGACGGTCGGCGAACAGATCGCGGAGGTGGTCCGCCACCACGGCGACGTCGAGGAGTCGACCGGCCTCCTGAGCGAACTCCGGCGCAAGTACATAACCGGAACCAGCACGTCCGCCCCCTCGTGGCGTCGCGCCGTCTCCCTGTTGGAGACGGTCGGGATCCCGGACCCCGAGACGGTCGCCACGTCCTACCCCCACCAGCTCTCCGGTGGCCAGCGCCAGCGTGTCATGATCGCGTCGGCGCTCGGGGGAGATCCCTCGCTTATCGTCGCCGACGAGCCTACGACGGCACTCGATGTGACCGTCGAGGCAGGCATTCTCGGCGAACTCCGGCGGCTCTGTGATGAACTCGACGTCGCGATTTTGTTGATCACCCACGACCTCGGCGTCGTTGCCGAGACGTGTGACAGCGTGACCGTAATGTACTCCGGATCGGTGATGGAGCGTGGCCGAACCGACCAGTTGTTCGAGAACCCGGTACATCCCTACACGAAGGGGTTGCTCCGGAGCATCCCGGAAGGGGCGTCGACCGGCGGCGAACTGACGACGATTCCGGGATCGGCACCGGAGCCGACCGACCGCCCCGACGGCTGTCCGTTCCGCGACCGCTGTCCGGCCGCCTTCGATGCGTGTTCCGAGCCGTTACCCGAACACGTCGTCGACGACGGCCACGTCTCACACTGCCATCTCTACACCGAGGGCGACGACCCTGGCGAGGTGACGTGGGACGCGCCCGCGGCGACGAACGGCAGCCTCGACGGAACGACCGAGCGAACCCACACAGAGGTGACAGACGGATGAGCACGACCGACACGACCGACGAACAGCCACGCGAACTCCTGGCGGCGACAAACGTAAAGAAACATTTCCCGCTCGACGAGGGGCTTTTCGATCGCCTGTTCGGTGACAGTCAGGTCGTTCGCGCCGTCGACGGCGTCGACCTGACCGTCCACGCCGGCGAGACGGTCGGCATCGTCGGCGAATCCGGGTCGGGCAAGAGCACGCTCGGCCGTACGGTTTCCCGTCTGTACGAACCCACCGACGGGAGCATCATGCTCGACGGAAGACACATCGAAACCTACTCGGGGCGGGAACTCCGCTCGATTCGTCGCCGCGTCCAGTACGTCTTCCAGGATCCGTTGTCGGCGCTCAACCCACGCAAAACGGTCGGCGAGAGCGTCGCGCGTCCTCTCTCGGTCCACGACATCGCCAGCGGTGAGGCGAAGTGGGACCGCGTCGCCGAACTGTTCGACGAGGTCGGTCTCGCACGGTCACACCTCGACGCCTACCCGCACGAACTCTCCGGCGGTCAGCGCCAGCGGGTCGGCCTGTGTCGGGCCCTCGTGACCGAACCCGACCTCGTCGTCTTCGACGAACCCGTTTCGGCGCTCGACGTGACCCTACAGGCTCAGATCCTCAACCTCATCAACCGCCTCCAGCAGGAGTTCGAACTCTCGTACCTGCTTATCTCCCACGATCTCAGCGTCGTCCGGCAGGTGTGTGACCGGGTGGCGGTGATGTACGCCGGCGAAATCGTCGAACGCGGAACGGTGGCGGATATCTTCGAGAACCCGAAACACCCGTATACGCGGGCGCTTCTCGACGCCATCCCGCGGGTTGAGGCAGGGGAGCGGGGCGAACGGAAGTCCCTCGGTGGCGAACCGCCGAGTGCGACAAATCCGCCGGACGGCTGTCGGTTCCACCCCAGGTGTCCCGAGTTCATCGACGGGTCCTGTTCGGGGCGGAAGCCGGAACTCCAGTCGGTCGACGGCAGCGCCGGGCACGAGGCCGCTTGCCACTGGCTTGACCGGAGCGAGGCCAAGCGGGCGACCCACACTCCGCCCTCGCCGTCCGAGCGTGACGTGATTCAAGAATCGACCGGCGACTAGCCGGAGTCCCGCGCCGGGCCGGGGCGGCCGTAACAACGTTTGCCCGGCCGTGTGTCAGCCATCGACGTCGGTAACCGTCCCCACGCCCTTGCTTTGTCCCTCGCGGAAAACGAACCGCTGGCCCTCCTCGACCAGATACGGTCGGAATTTGAACTCGACGGTCACGGTCCCGTGGTCGCCGGGGAGAAGGTGGCCGTCCTCGGGGCGGAAGATGGCCGCCTCGCTGACCGTTTCGAGGTGAACGACGGGTTCGTACCCCGTTCCGATGCGGGTCGGGTGGTTGAGAACGACCATGTCGGCTTCGAATTCGCGGACCGGCGTGGGGTCGGCGTCGGCAGGGAGGAGTGTCATGCCCCGTTCGATATCAGACTCCGAGACGCCCTTGAGTGCGATGCCGACGATGCGTCCCGCCTCCGCGCGGTCGACACGATGGTAGTGCATCTCGATAGAACGCACCTCGACATCGCGGAAGGTACCGTCGACCATCGGACCGAGAAGGAGACTGTCGCCGGCCTCGACGGTGCCGGAGTTGACAGTTCCGGAGGCGACGGCGCCCACGCCCGTCACCGAGTAGGTCCGGTCGATGTACATCCGGAACGCGCCGTCGTCGCCGGTGGTCTTTGGGAGTCGTTCGAACAGGTCGTCGAGAACGTCCAGCCCGGTCCCCGAGACGGCGCTGGTTCGCAGGATTGGCACCACGTCCCCGACCTCCTCGGCGGCGGTCCCGACGCCGTGGCGCTCGATCCGGAGCGGCGTTTCCTCGACGTCCCGCAGAAGGCGTTCGACGGCGCGTTCGACCTCCTCGACGCGGTCCTCGCTCACGAGGTCGGTCTTGGTGATCGCCACCATGGTCGGTAGTTCGGTTGCCAGCAGGATCCCAAGGTGTTCGCGGGTGGTGTCGGTCGGGCCGTCGTCGGCGGCGATGGTCAACAGACCGTAGTCGAGTTTCTGGCCCACGAGGCCACGGATCGTCGTCCGGAGCCACGGTTCGTGCCCGACGGTATCGACAAAGGAGACGAGGCGGTCGGCCTCCTCGACGACCCTGGCGCGGTCGGTCTTGCGGTGGGGGTTGTCCATCCGCACCGGGCCGTCGTCGTCGAAGCCGTACACCGCATAGGAGAGGTCCGCAGAGAGGCCGCGTTCGACCTCGTGGGGTTGGACATCGAGATACGATCTGGTCTCACCTTCACCATTATCGGCCTGCCCGGTGACGAGCGTCCCGACGAGCGTGCTTTTGCCGTGGTCGACGTGACCGGCGGTGCCGACGACGATGTGAGAGTCGTCCGTGTCGAGAATGCCGCCCTCGCGGACGGTGGCGACCCCGACCAATCCCTCGCCGCCGCTGTCGTCGCCGACACCCCACGTCTCGACGTCTTCGATGTGTGCGCCCGCCTCCTCGGCGAGCAACGAAAGCACGTCCATGGACTCCGAGAACACCGACGGGGAGACGCCGGCGACCCGGCCGTCGTCGGTAACCCCGACAACGTACGTCGCCTCCCCGTCGCCGGAGAGCACCCGGTGGCGCAGTTGGGCGGCCAAACTCTCCATGCGCCCGTCGGCCAGGTGGACGTCACGGGAGAGCCGTTCTTTGAACTCGATCGGTCCGCCCTCCTCCTCGCCGCGTTCGAGAGCCTCCCGAAGAACGGCCCGATCGGCGGTCATACACCGTGATATGGAACCACTCGACAAAACGCTTTCCGTCGTATGTGTACGGTTAGCACAGTAATTCAGCCTCGGAGCCGTTCGTACGCGCGGTTCACGCGCTTGAACGCCTCCTCGTCGCCACCCTCCGTGTCGGGGTGGACGTCCTTGACCTTCGACCGATACGCCCGTTGCACCGCGTCCTCGTCCGCTCCGGGCTCCAAATCCAGCGTCTCGTAGGCCTCGCGCCGGGTCGGGCCGTCGTCGGGCGCGCCCGCCGGGCCGCTCCGGGCACCCTGTGCGGTTCGGCCGGCGCGTCGATCGTGGCTCCCGCGTCCGCCGGCCGTTGCACCGAACCCACCCGGGGCGCGCCGCGACCCGGCACCGCCGCTGGCCCGCGCCCGTCGTCGGGTTCGGGCCGCCAGCCGGCCCGTCGCGTGGTGCCACATGAGATACGTCGTCAGGCCGAACGGAAGCGCCAGAAACAGCAAAAACAGCTGTCGGACGAACGCGAGCACCACGAGCACGACCGTAATGCCCGCAAACACCGCCGCGAGGCCGAGCACGAGTCGGTCCCTGTCCACACCGTCGCATCCGTCGCCCACCGTTGTAAGCGTCCCGCCCGACGCCGGGCAAAGGGGTCAAACCGTCCCGCCCCATATATGGGCCGTGAGCGTTACAAGCATTTGTCAGGTTTGCGAGAATACGACAGCCAGACACACCTGTGGGAGTTGCGGGGCGGCCGTCTGTGAGGAGCATTACCGGCAGGGGACCGGGATGTGCGCCGACTGCGCCGGCGGCACCCGGTTGGGCGACGCCGACTGACGAGGTCAGCGGTGTCGGTTGAGTCGGGCCCGCAGTCGCTTCGCCGCCTCGCCGGCCGCGCCGAAGTACGCCGTCTCGTCGTCGTGTGGCGGTTCCCCGGCGGTCCCGGACATCGCCCGCGGGTCCGGTGAGCGTTGTTCACCGGCGAAGATGATCCCCCGAGAGGAGTTGACGAGGCCAACGCCGTCGGCCAGACCGTACTCGACGGCCGCCTCGGCGTCGCCACCCTGTGCCCCGACGCCGGGAACGAGAAAGGGGATGTCGGGGACCTCGGCCCGGAGCGTCTCCAGTTCTTCAGGGGCCGTCGCGCCGACGACGAGGCCGACGTTGCCGTGCTCGTTCCACAGGTCCGCGAGCGCCGCCACCCGTCGGTAGAGCGGTTCGCCAGACGCGAGTTCGAGATCCTGTAGATCCGCGCCGCCGGGGTTCGAGGTGCGACAGAGAACGAACACCCCCGCGTCCGCACGGGAGAGAAAGGGATCGAGCGAGTCCCGGCCCATGTACGGGTTGACCGTAACCGCGTCGGCAGTGTCAAGGAGGTCGGCGTACCGTCGGGACGTGTTGCCGATGTCCGCTCGCTTGGCGTCGACGAGAACGGGGACGTCCTTGCCGTGGGCGTAGGCGACCGTCTCCCGAAGCGCCCGCCAGCCGTCGGCGTCCTCGTAGAAGGCGGCGTTGGGCTTGTAGCAGGCGGCGTGATCGTGTGTGGCGTCGATAATCCGCCGGTTGAACGCCCAGCGGGGCAGATCGTGACCGTCGAGAAAGTCCGGGATGCGGTCGGGGTCGGTGTCAAGGCCGACCGAGACGACGCTGTCGATCCGGTCGATCCGGTCGCGCAGACGGTCGAAAAAGGCGGTCATGCCGTCGAATCGGCCGGGTGAGACTATAACCTTCCGCCCTTACCGTCCGTCGTACACCACGTCGCCGTCAACGACGGTCAGCATCACGTCGATGTCGGCGATATCGTCGGCGTCCCACGGCGAGCGATCGAGAACGACGAGGTCGGCACGTTTGCCGGGGGCCACCGTCCCGAGACGGTCCTCGTCGAAGCCCGCGTACGCCCCGCCCAGCGTGTACGCCCGGAGCGCCTCGGTCACGTCGAGACGTTGTGCGGGGGTCGGCGCGTCAACGGCGTGGGCAACGCCGACGAGTGGATCGAGCGGCATACAATCGCTTCCGAACGCAAGACGGACGCCGGCGTCGGCGAGGCGGCGGAGGCGGTTGGTTTCGGTCCACCGTTCGCCCAATCGGTCGGCGTACAGTCCCGACCCGCCAGCCCAGCGGTGGAAGTTGGGTTGGACCGAGGCGACGATGCCTCGATCGGCGATCCGGTCGATGGCGTCGTCGCCGGCGAGTTCGGCGTGTTCGATCCGGTGGCGGGGTCGCTTGGCATCCGTGCGGTCGGCGTAGGCGTCGACGACGGCGTCGACGGCTTCGCCGCCGATGGCGTGTGCGGCGACCTGAAACCCCGCCGTCTCGGCGTTGTCGAGCAGTTCCCGGAACGCGGCGGGACCGACGGTCCACTCGCCACGCTCCGTGGGGGCGTCGGCGTAAGGAGCAACGAGTCGGGCCGTCCGCCCACCGATGCTCCCGTCGGTGAGACTCTTGATCGCGCCGACCCGCACGAGTCCGTCGCCGTGGTTCGTCCGCAGCCCCGTTTCGACGAGGGCGTCGAGGTGGTCGGCCCAGTAGTTGAGACGCACACGCAGGGTGAGGTCGCCGGCGGCGGCGAGGTCACGGTAGACGCGGGGGGCGGACGACCGACGGACCATGTCGTGGACGGTCGTCACACCCCGCTCGTTGGCGTGGCGCTGTGCAGTCCGGAGCAGGTCGGCCATCCCTTCGGCATCGGGAGCGAGGCCATCAAGGACCGCCTCGGCGGCCCGTTCGACGACGACGCCCGTCTGGTCGCCGCCGTCTACCCCGTGTCGGACGTTCTCGTCGGGCAGGTCGTCGAACCGGTCGAGGGCGGTCGAGTCCAACGAGACGACGTGGAGGTCCTCGCGGACGGCGACGACGGGACCGGCCGCGTCGATGGTGTCGAGGTCCCGGCGGGTGAGATACGACCCGTCGTTCCACACGCTCTCGTCGTATCCGAAGCCGAGGACGGGGTCGTCGTCGGCCACGGCGTCGGCCCGGTCGTGCAGGCGGTTCAGTGCCTCCTCGCGGCCCGTGGCCCCCGAGAGATCCGCGTGAACGAGTTTCCGACCCAACAGGTCGAGGTGGGTGTGGGCGTCGATAAAGCCCGGCAGAACCACCTGCCCACCGACGTCGACGACCCGGGTGTCGACGCCGTCGAGAAAGGCGAGTTCGTAGGCGCTGCCGACACGGACGATCCGACCCCGACGGACGGCGGCCGCCTCGTGGGTTTCGTCCGGGCGAGCGAGCGTGTGGACCTCCGCGTTCGTCACCAACAGATCGGCGGCTTCGGTCATGATTGGGTTGTATGGGCGAGCGCGTTAACGTTTTGGACGGGGGCTCAGCCGGTTATCGCGATGGGAATCGGTGTGAAACACGACAGCCCGAGAAGGAGCGTCACCGCCCCGATCACCCACCGGGACCGACCGACCGAGGTTTCGTCCATCGGCGTCGCGTTGCCGGCCCGCAGAAAGAGCAACGAGAGCACGCCCCAGAGCGCCCAGAGCTGTGCCCCTCGCCCGTTCTCGAAGACGAACAGGTACACGGCGAGGCCGAACAGTCCGATCGGGACGACCCGCTGGATCGCGCCGATCCGCTCCCCGAGCAACGCCCGGGTCACGTGTGCGCCGTCGAGTTGGCCGACGGGAAGCAGGTTGAGAAAGGTCACGAACGCCCCGACCCAGCCACCGACGACGACCGGGTTGACCATCCGGCCGTCGCCGTAAACCAGCGGTTCACCCAACAGCGCAGCGATACCGGCCACGAGCGGCGGGTAGCCGATGTCGAGACCGGCGACGATGGCCCCCTCGCTCACCGAGACGGGCGGCAGCGACACCCCGACAGCGGTGACGACGACCGTCGCAACGAGGCCGGCAAGCGGCCCTGCGACACCGATATCGAACAGCGCTCGCCGATCCGGGATGGTGTCGTTCATTCGGATCACCGCCCCGAGGGTGCCCAGAATACTCGGGATCGGAATAAAGTAGGGAAGCGTCGCCTCGACGTCGTGGTAGCGACTGAGGGCGTAGTGACCCAGTTCGTGGATCGCGAGAACGCTCATAACGGACAGAGTGAACGGCCACGCCCCGAGAAGGGCGAGCGGATTGGTCGCCAAATCGATCCCGTACCACTGCGAACCGGCGTAAAGCGTCGTCAGCAGCGTCGCACCGAACAACACGACGTTGGTCCACGGCACACCGTCTATCCCGGTGGATCGTTCGGTCGCGATGAGAACATGTTCCCCCGTTCGATACTCGAGGGACACGCGGTAGCCGCGTTCGCGAAACCGGGGGGCGAGCGTCCGGAGAACGGACTCTTTGGCACCGGCGAGGTCACCGTAGTACAACACCTGCTCGTCGCCGACCTCGACCTCGTACACGAGAAACGAGTCCCCGAGCGCATCCGGGTCAGGGAGGTCGCTCGGAAGCGGTTGGTCGTCCATTGGTTGTCGTATGGGCTGTAGGCACTAGTATCGGTTGGACGCCGCGAAACGGTTGTCGTTCGTAGGGTGTATCATGGACGAACCGGACGATTCGGAGGTCGCAGGCGGCCACCCCTGATCCCGGTCAGCGCCGCGCTTTTCGCACCGCATAGACGGCCAGTTCGACCGAATAACAGACAGCACAGCCCCGAAACTCCGGGCGTTCGAGGGTCGTGTCCGTCGGGTCTGTCGTCGTCTCGTTTGTCTCAGTTGCCATATACTGGGTTTTGCCGCCAGCGACCTAACGCTGACACGGTCGTGCATACAGGTCACACGACCGGTCAGGGCGTGTAGTAGTACTCGCCCTGTCGTTTCTGCTTGCGGTCGAGTTGGCTGTCGGGTTTGTTGATGCGGGGACGACCCGTCCGTTCGTCACGCCGGAAGGTGATGTCCAGATCCGCGAGAAAGTCGTTCATCCCCGAGCGCATATCCTGTGGCGTCGAGGCGTGGCCGCGCTCGGCTGGTTCGCCGTCGAACACCAGCAGACGGTCGGCCAGCAGATCGATCATGTAGATGTCGTGATCGATCACCATCGCGGTGGCGTCGTGAGTCTCGGCGTACCGACGGATTGCGGTGGTGGCCTGCACCCGTTGTTCGACATCGAGATGGGCGGAGGGTTCGTCTAGCAGGTAGAGGTCGGCGTCCTCCGAGAGGCAGGCGGCGATGGCGACGCGTTGTCGTTCTCCACCGGAGAGGTCCGTCAACTGTTGTTCCATGATCCGCTCCAACTGTAGGGGTCGGGCGATCTCCGTGTTCCAGAAGGAGGTACCGAAGTCGTCGGTGATCGAGGAGAGAAACGTATCGACCCGCATCGGCTGGTCGACCTCGACGTACTGTGGTTTGTAGGCGATGTCGAGTTCGAAGTCCAAATCGCCCGTGTCGGGGGTGAGCGACCCCGCAAGCAGTTTCGCGAGCGTCGACTTCCCGATTCCGTTGGGGCCGACCACGCCGAGCACCTCGCTCCGGTAGATGGTGCCGGCGTCGACGGACAACGAGAACTCCCCCTCGCCGTAGGATTTGGCCAGATCGGGGTATTCGATCAGGGGCGTCCCGTCCACGGACTCTCGGGGGGCGTGTTGTTCGAACGTGATCTCGTCGGGGCGGATTCGCATGTTCTCGTTGTCGAGATAGCCTCGGAGATACTCGTTGATACCGTTGCGAACCGACTTGGGATCGGTGACGACGCCGTACGCGCCGGGTTCGCCGTAGGCGATGTGGATCGTGTCCGCGAGGAGATCGAGCACCGCGAGGTCGTGTTCGACCACGAGCATCGAGCGATCCTCCTGGTCGGCGAGTTCGCGAACGAGGCGGGCCGCGGTGACCCGTTGGCCGATGTCGAGGTAGGGTGTGATCTCGTCGAAAAAGTAAAAATCCGCGTCGCGGGCGAGCGTCGCCGCCAGCGCAACCCGCTGGAGTTCGCCACCCGACAGCGTGCCGATGGGCTGGTCGATGATCGGGCGGATCGAGAGCCGGTCGATCAACTCGTCGACGACGCCGCGTTCGTCCGTGCCCGCCAACAGGTCGCTCGTTGTCCCGTCGACCTGGTCGGGGATGCGGTCGATGTACTGGGGTTTGCGCGCGACGGTTACCTCGTCGTCGATCAGGTGTTCGAGGTAGGTCTGAAGCGCCGTCCCGCGGTAGCGGTCGAGTACCGTCTCCCACTCGGGGGTGTCGTCGTACCGGCCGAGATTGGGGACCGTCTCGCCCGCCAGCGCGTGGACGGCCGTGGACTTTCCGATGCCGTTCGGGCCGAGGAGACCGGTGACCGTCCCCGACTCGGGAACCGGCAGGCCGTAGAGCCGGAACGCGTTCTCGCCGTACTGGTGGATTGGGCTGTCATCGAGTTCCTGTGGGAGGTTGATGATCTCGATGGCGTCGAAGGGACACTTCTCGACACAGATGCCACAGCTCTCGCCGAGACAAAGTTCCTCGGAGATGCTGATCTGTGCCGGGTCACCGTCGTAGAGGTCGGGGTCGTCGTGACGCTCCTCTAGCGTGACGATACACTCCTCGCCGGTGCGGTTTGGCGGACAGAAGTTCGCACACTCGTAGTTACAACGGTCGGGTTGACACCGGTCGAGGTCGACGACCGCAATACTGTCGTCGGCCATGGTCAGACGGTCGCACCGGTGGTGAGCAGGATTGCGAAACTGATGAACCAGAGCGTAAACGTCATAAACGCCACGTAGAGGTGGTCTTTTGCCCCGAAGTCGGAGACATCGACGCCGATTGCCTTCAACAAGGGGTACTGGCCGACGACGGCAGCCACCAGGAACGCGAGCGCCCGGGTGTCGGAGGCGGCCTCCGGGCTGGTCCCGACGACGACGGCGGCGGCAACGCTTGCCCCGACGCCGGCGAGACATGCCAGCGTGGTGACGGTCACCCCGCGGACGTGTCCGGAGAGGCCCGTCTGCGTTTCCGTAGCCATACACCACCGTGCGGTGTCGGGGATCAAAAGGCGTTCGATACGGTGAACCGGCTCGCCGCGTGCCGCGACACCGTCGGTCGGTGCCGGTCAATCCCGCGTTCGGCCGCGTTCCGGCCGGCGACCGGACCGAACACCGTCTTCGCCGTCATCGGGTTCATCGGCTCCGCCGTCGTTATCGCGCCTACGTCGCCGACACCGGCGCCGGCGCCGGCGGCGACCAGCCTACCGGGTCGGAGTGTGGGCTCCTGTTCGATCCCCCGTGGTCGAACGCGGAGCCGCTGCCACACCGTCTGAGCACACGCATGTCGGTGTCGACGACGAGACCGCCAATTGTGGCCAGCGCGGAGCCGAGGCGGGGTCCGTCGTTGGCTTCTGCTCCTGTCTCGTTTCGTTTTCCGGTGGAACAATGGAAAGTCCGTTATGACGTATCCAACGCCGTCGTCGGCGCTATCAGTCCGGTCGTCGTTACGCTCGTCGAGGGAGAGGATACCGACGCGGTCAGCCGGTGGGAGGACGTGTTCGGAACGAGTTCCTCGTAGCCAAGCGGGGTGAGCGGTGGGGGGTTTACCTCCCAACCACCGGCCACTCGTTGTCCGTTGTCCGTTGCCCGGTGTCCCCTCACATCCCGTATTCGTCGTTCTACTCCGTGCGGACGAGCGCGTCCACGCAGACGCTCCGGTCCGGCCGTACCATCACGGGGTTGAGGTCGAGTTCAGCCACGTCCCGTCGCTTCGTCACAAGGTTACCGACCTTTGTGATGAGACGGGCGAGGCTATCCAGCGACGCGTCCGAACCGAACTCGTGGTCGAACTTGTCCGGGATGTCCGTGCGGTTGAGCGCGCCGTAGGCGTCGCCCTTGCCAAACGGCGCGACCAGATGAGTGGTGTCCTGTAAGGCCTCGACCTGCGTCCCGCCGGAGCCGAGCGTGACGACCGGCCCGAGGTTCGGATCCTGTGACGCGCCGACCAGCGCCTCCACCCCGCTATCGACCATCTCCTGGACGAGAACGCCCTCGATCGTCGCCTCGGAGTCGTGTTCGAAGACGTTCGCGACGATCTCCTCGTAGGCCCGTTGTGCCTCGGCGGGGGAGTCGACGCCGACCCGAACCGCCCCGATGTGGTTACGATGGGCCACGTCCGGCGAGTCGACTTTCATCACGACCGGCGTTCCGATCTGGCTGGCGTAGCGGGCGGCCTCCTCGCTCGACGTGGCCGACCGCGTCGCCGGTAGATCGAGCCCGTAGTCCTCGAGTAACGATGTCGACTGCGACCACGTGAGGGTGCTGTCGCTCGGGAGGTCCGTCGGCGGGCGCTCGTCGAGTTCGAACGGCGGTCGTCCCACCAGTCGGTCGCGCGCCTCGTCGAACCTGACGAGCGACGCCAGCGCGTCGATGGACTTGCCGGGCTCGTAGAACAACGGGTACTCGGCGCGGACGCGCTCGTAGGGCTGAGGGTCGTCGAGTTCGTCCGGCTCCGTCCGACCCGTCCACAGGAAGATAACGGGGTCGTCGGTCATCTCGCCGACCTCAAGCAGGCGGTCGGCGATGGCGTCTGCGTCCTCGTCCACCGCCGAGAGGCCGATGCCGAACACGTAGGCGTCGAAGCTGTCGTCGGCGAACAGTTTCTCGGCAACCTCGGTCAGCACCTCGGCACCGGCCGCACGGATGTCCACCGGGTTGTGGAGTTCGCCGAACGTGAGCAGGTCGTCCATCTCGAGTAAGGCCGTCTCCGTCCGGTCGGTCAACGCCGGGAGTTCGAGGCCCCGGTCCTCTGCGAGATCTGCGAGTAGGGTGGCGAGTCCGCCGCTGGTCGAGGCGACACAGACACGGTTGGAGTCGGGCGGATCGAACGCCGCGTGTGCCTGCGCCCGCGTCGTGAGATCCGGGATATCCGGCACGCGCTCGATGCCCGCCTGCCCGAAGGCGGCGTCCCACACCGCGTCGTTACCGGTCAGCGACCCGGTGTGTGACTCGGCGGCCGCCTGTGCGACGTCCGAACTTCCCACCTTCACCGCCAGTACGGGTGTCCCTGTCGCCACCGTCTCTCGGGCCACCTCGATGAACCGTCGCGGCTCGGTCACGCCCTCGATGTACGTACAGATCACCTCCACGTCCGGGTTGGCGGACATATACTCGACGTAATCGACGAGGCTCTGGTCGACCTCGTTGCCCGTCGAGACGACGTGGGAGAAGTGGGTGTCCTCGTCGGCGGCGTTCTCAAAGAAGGTGGCGAAAGAAAGCGCCCCGGACTGACTCGCGAGGCCGATGTTACCGGGCTGTGGTTTCCGGGAGCAGAGTCCGGTCAACACCGTCCCTGCCTGCGCGTTTGCGAGGCCGATGCAGTTGGGCCCCGCGACGCTGATGTCGTACTCCGCGATGGTGGCCTCGAGTTCGGCCTCCAGTTCGGCCCCCCGTTCGTCGGCTTCGCTGAATCCGGTGGTGATGACCAGCGCCGCCGGAATCCCGGCCTCGCCCGACTCACGCACGACGTCGACGACATACTCGCGGGGGACGACCACGACGACGAGGTCGACCACCTCCGGCAGGGCCGACACGCTGTCGTAGCACTCCCGGTCCCACGCCTCCTCGCGGTTCGGATTGACGAGGTACAGATCACCATCGTATCCGTATGAGGTGAGATTCTCCGTGATCCGTGAAGCGTACCACGAGTCGGGGCTCGCGCCCACGATGGCCAGTGATCCCGGATCGAACAACGGGTCGAGTTTTCGACGTGTGTCTTGTACACCCATAGACACAAGTCGACATGCATCGCCTATTAATGATGGGAGTTGCGGCACTATTGACGCCACGCAAATATCACCGTAAGAGGATTGTTCTCACACGTGGCCGCCGTCGCGTCCGACACCGATGACGAGTGATCTCAGACGCACCCAGCTTGCCGTGCCGGCGAGCGACCCGACGATGATCGCAAACGCCGCCGAGAGCGGCGCGGATGAAGTTTTTCTCGATCTCGAGGACTCCGTCGCACCGAACGCGAAGGTCGAGGCCCGGGAGCCGCTGATCGAGGCGGCACGGGACCACGACTGGTCAGGCACGATCCTCTCGTTCCGCATGAACGGCGTCGACACGAGTTGGTGGTACGACGACATCATCGAGGTCGTCGGCCGCGCGGGCGAGCACATCGACGATATCGTCGTGCCGATGGTCGCGGGACCGAGCGACGTGCACACGGTGGAGAACCTATTGACCCAGGTCGAGGAGAACAACGGGCTGGAGAGTGGAGGGATCGGTCTCGAACCCCAGATCGAGGACGGCGACGGGATACACAACGTCTACGACATCGCCCACGCCTCCGATCGACTCTCCTCGATCATTTTCGGTCCGGGCGACTACGCGGCGGCGATGGGGACGCCCGGACTGGACATCGGGCAGTTCCCCGACTACCCCGGCCACTACTGGCACCACGCCCTCTCGGAGTGCAACGCCGCCGCCAAAAGCGCCGGTCTCCCCTGCATCGACGGCCCGTACGCCGACGTGGAGGACACCGACGGCTACCGCGAGTCCTGCGAGCGAGCCAGTATGCTCGGCTGTGATGGCAAGTGGGCGATCCACCCGAGTCAGATCGAGATCGGCAACGACGTGTTCGCGCCCGACCCCGAGGTCGCCGAACGCGCCGAACGCATCGTCGAGGCCTACGCCGAGGCAATGGAGGAGGGCAAGGGTGCCGTCTCCGTCGACGGCCAACTCGTCGATGAGGCGACAAACAAGATGGCACAGGACATCGTCGCCACGGCTCGGGCGGCGGACATGCTCTGACGGTCCGTCCCACGGCGGCGGCGAGCCGTCGGCAGGGTCCGGAGCCGTTATTCATAGGGGTGACCGCCGACGGTGTTCGCGGTGAAACCCCCATTCGTCGTGAACATTTAAGCCGGTGGCCCCGTTGGAATGTGACTATGGCCGGAACTGACGAGGAAGGTCTGGACGACCTTCCGCCGAGCGCGAAACTGGTTTTCAAGGTCCTCGAATACAACGGGTCGTTGACACAGAAGGGGATCGTCGAGGAGTCGATGCTGTCGGCTCGAACGGTGCGGTACGCGCTCGAACGACTCGAGGATATCGGCGTCGTCGATGAGGATGTTTACTTCGCCGACGCCCGACAGAACCTTTATCAATTGAACGAGGCGAGACTGGCCGAAGTCGCCGATGCCGACGCCGCCTGCGTCGAGTGCGACTAGGCCGGGTGGACGGTGATCCGTCGTTTGTGATCGATCGCTTCTTCGAGTTCGTCGGCGATGGCGCTGCCGCGTGACACCTGTATCTCCCCGCCCCGGCCGACGGTCGCGGTGAACAGGTACTCGTCGTCGGCCCGGACCTCGACCGTCTCGCCGACGTCGACACCGTTCTCGACATCGACGACGACGTGCCGGGAGGTGACCTCGGGCGTGACGACCGCACCGTCCGAGGGACCGCCGGCGGTCACACCTCCGCTTCCGGACCCGGATCCGGCCCCAGCCCCGCTTTGTGTCCCCCCGGACGGGCGTTCATCCAGGGTTCGGACGTCGATGCTGATGCCCAGACGGTCCTCCACGTCGTTGATCCGACCGCCACCTTTTCCGATAACGTAGGAGATATCGTCCTCTTCGACGTAGACGACGGCCTCGTTTTGCCCGTTCAGTTCGACCTCGACGTGTCCACGGGCGATCGACCGGATCTCGCGTTCGACCTCCTTTCGCGCCAGTCGCGAGACGCCCGTCTCGCTTCCCTCGTCGTCGTCGAGGGGGACGGTCACGACCTGCCGGTTGAACGTGTAGATCTCGTATGCGGGTCTACCGGTTTCGAAGTCCGAGATCTGGATCACCGGGCGAGCGAGATCCTCCGCGGTCAGTCCCTCGGGCACCTTCACCTCGGTCGTCACGTCATAGACGGTGTCGACGCGTCCGGCCTCGATGTAAACGACGGTGTCAACGACCTGCGGGATCATGCCGAGTTCGACCCGGCCGACGAGTCGCTGGAGCGCGTCGATGGCGCGGGTCGCGTGGACGACGCCGACCATCCCGACGCCCGCAAGTCGCATGTCGGCGAAAACCTCGAAGTCGTCCGTCTTGCGCACCTCGTCGTAGATGGTGTAGTCCGGGCGGACGAGAAGCAGGGAGTCTGCGGTCTTTGCCATATCACCCCCGAGCGCCGTGTACTGGGTGATGTCGGAGCCGACCTGCAGGTCGCGGGGCTTTTCCATCGTCTTGACCGCGTTATCGTGGCCCGCGAGAAACTCCGCGACCGCCTGTGCGAACGTCGACTTCCCCGCACCGGGCGCGCCGGAGATGAGCACGCCCCGCTGGCGTTCCAACAGGCGTTCTTTGAGATCCTCGGCAAACTCGTAGTCGTCGAGATCGGTTTTGACGATGGGGCGGACGGCCGTGATCTCGAAGCCGTCCGAGAAGGGTGGGCGAGCAACGGCGATCCGGTAGGAGCGGTACTGGACGATGGTCATCCCGGGTTCGTCGAGTTCGACAAAGCCGTCGGAACTGGCCCGCGCCGTCTCCATGACGTCGTGTGCGAACTCCTTTATTTCCGCCTCTGTGGTTTCGGCGTCACGGATCGCCTCGTAATGCATGTCGCCGATGGCCCCACGCTTGGCCTTGGGCTTTGCCGCCGCGCGGAGGTGGACGCTCATCGTCGTCTCGTCGAAGAACCGCTCGATGTCGAGGCCGTCGTCGCCGGTCTCGTCACGGCTCTGCGGTTCGACGTACTCGACAGATAGCCCCTTTGCGCGGCTGACTTCGGCCTGTACCACGTCGCTGGTCAGCAGCGTCGCGTCCGAATCGGCGGCGACATCGCGAACGAGCGCGTCGATTTCGCCCGCGTCGGCCCCACGCTTCTGTCCGGCGTCGGGGCGGGTACCGTAGTAATCGACCGAAATCGTATCGGCGGCGGCGAGGTCGACCAACCGTTGGAGTTCCTCGATCCCCTCCCAGCCGGTGTCGTGCCCCTCGTTGGCCTGCCACTCGAGTTCGCCGACGACGGCCTCGGGAACGGTGATCGTCGCTCCCTCGTAGGCCCCCGACTCGACGCGTTCGGACACGCGGCCATCGACGACCGCGCTCGTGTCCGGGACGATGTTCATACATATTTTATCTCCCAGAGACTGTTAAGAACTTGTATCGGCGGTCGGTGGCGTGATCGAAGGATCTGTTAGCCATACCAGTCGGTACCACGGCGTATGCATCGGCCAATGCTGACGACCGACTGTCTCGACCGGGCCGTCGACGTCGACGCCGACGCCGTCGGGGTCCACGACGCCCTCACCGCCTGCGAGGCCATCGTCGGACCCGACTCCGGCGACTCCGGAGCGAGGCTGACGGGCGGGTCGTCGTCCCTCGCGCCGACGCGGTCATCGGGACGACGGTCCACCTCTCCGGTCGGCCGCCGGACGACACCGATCTAGAACTGACCCACGACCACGGGGCCGAGTGACCGATCCACGAGTGCCACCCCAAGTGGGTCGTCCGACCGACTAAAGTCGTCGGCTATCGTCCTCGGCAGTATGTCCGAGGTGGTAGCTCTCATCCGGCGACTGGTGACCGTTCCCGTCGACGACGGCGAGCGGGCGGCGGGCGATGCGGTCGAGTCGTGGCTCCGGACCGAAACCGACGCCACGGTGTGGCGCGACGACCATGATAACGTGATCGCCCGCCGTGGATCGGGCGGCCGGTCGCTCGCCCTGATCGGGCACCACGACGTGGTGCCGCCGGCCGACCGACAAACCGACGACGGTGGGCTCGTGATCGAGAAACGGAACGGTCGGCTGTACGGCCGCGGTGCGGCCGATATGAAGGGGAGTCTGGCGGCGGCGATGGTCGCCTTCCGGGATGCCACCCCCGCACAGGAACTCGTTTTCGCCTCCTTCACCGGCGAGGAACAGGGTGGGGTCGGCGCTCGCGCGGCCATCGACGACGGCTTTGCGCCCGACTACGCCATCGTCGGCGAGGGGTCGACCGGCTACTCCGCGCCGGGCGTGACGGACGTGGCCATCGCCCACAAGGGTCGGCGCGCCAGCACGTTCCACGTCACCGGCGAGAGCGCACACGCGAGCGAACCGGAGGCGGGCGAGAACGCCGTCTACCGCGCCTGCGACGCCGTCGATGTCGTCCGAGGTGTGGACACACCGGCGGCGACGGTCCTCGGGCGTGAGATATGCGGAAGCGTCTCAGTCACCGAAATCGAGGGCGGATCGGCGTGGAACGTGATCCCGGAGTCGTGTGCCGTCACCGTCGACGAGCGGACGGTGCCCGGCGACCGGGCGGCCCTAAGTCGGGCCGGCGAAATGGCGGGCGTCGAGTGGGTCGTCGAACAGGACCTCCCGCCGATGGCCTGTGACGACGCCGCGTTCGCGGAGGCGGTGGTCGATGCGGCGCGAACGGTTCAAACCGGCGACCCGGAGCGGGTCGTCAAACCCCACGCTACCGACGCGGGATGGCTGGCCGGCGCGGGAACGACTCCCGTGATCTGTGGAGCGGCCGAACCCGGCGAGGCACACACCGACGAGGAGAGCGTCTCGGTCGAAGTGATCGAGCGGTGTGAACGGCTCTACCGCGCCGTCGCCGAGTCGCCCCTCGGCGCGACGGCGTAACGACCCTCGGCCGCAGGTCGCCGTCCGATTCGACCCGCGGTCGTCCGCCATGTCGCTTCACTCGGTTGGCGTCGCCGTGGAGTCATCGTCGGCGGCCGCGTCGTTCTCGTCCGGGGCGACCGCCTCGACATCGACGTCTTCACCGACAACGCCGCTCTTTCCGATAACCGGGAGGAGGTTGTAGCCGCCCTGTGGCCCCTTCCGGACGACGTTGATGTCGAAGACGAACGCCAGTTCGGCATCCGTGGCGATGTCGAAGGGTTTGACGATGCGGAGGCGGTCGCTCGGAACCATCACGTCGACGCTCTCGCCGTCAACGACGCCCTCGGCGGTCTCCACACGGAGTTCGATACCCGAGTACCGACCGGCTTCGAGTTCCCCCTCCAGTACCGAGACGGCCCGGTCGCCGAGCACCTGCGTGAGGTCGACCGTGACGCCGTCGAGGTCGAACTCGACGACCCCGCTGGTCTCGTCGGCCTCGTCTTCGTCCGCATCAGCCTCTGTTTCGGCTTCGGTCGCCGGAGTCGCCGTCGTCGTCGCGTTCATCGCCGCCGGGGTCACCGTCTCGTCCTCGTCGGCCCGGAACACGCGGGCGGTCGAGAGGGCTACCGAAAGCGAGTCGAAGTCGCCGATGGCCGCCGGCTGATCGCTGATAAAAAGGCGGAAAGCACCGAGTGTGCCGCTGTCGCCACCCCCACCGTCACCGTCGTCGGTATCGGTCCCGCCGCCACCGCCGCCACCCCCACCGGAACAGCCGGCGAGGGCCGCGGTACCGAGTCCGCCCGCCGTCGCGACGAACCCCCGTCGTCTCACGCCCGGCCCTCCTGCTCTCGTGTCTCCGTTCGATGCGTTCGCGTCCGCTGGCGCGGGATAACTGTCATTTCGTTTACTCGGTGCCCGCCGGGGATACGTCTGATGGCCGCGGCGCTCACGCCTCGCCGAGGTCGATCACCCGGTCGGCCCGCCGCCGGAGCGTCGACAGCGTCCTGCGTTCGGCCCGTGAGACATCGTCCTCGCCGGCGATGGTGTCGCCAGCGAGCGCGTTCAGAACGGCCGTCTCGGCCCGCACACAGTAGTCGAGCAGGCGGTCGGGATTCCCGTCGCCGTGCTGGAAGGGGATGGTGGCGTCGTTGACGAAGACGGCTCGGGGGTCCGCCGGCGCGGCGTCGAACAGGCGGGTCGCGCGCGCGGCATTGTCGGCCGCGAGGACAACCGCCTCGTCGGCCGAGTCGCCGCTCGCCCTCGGGGCATGAGCGTCGAGAACGCCGGTCCACGCGCCGCGTGGCGGGGTGTAAAATCGGTCGAGGCGGCCGCCGAGCATCCGGCCGTCGCGCTCGATTTCGGGGGCGAACTCGAAGATTGCGACCCCGTCGGTCCCGCTCCGGTCGACCCGGTCGGCGAGCGCACGGGCGGTCAGGCGGGTCTTGCCCGTGTTCGACGGGCCGACGATCAGGGTCGTCCCCGAGCGTGGGACGGCGGGGTCGGTCACGGTCGGCTCAGCCCACCTCGACCTCTTCGAGAACGTACTTGCCACAAAGCCCCACCGTGGCGGTGCCGAGGGCAACGGCGAACGCGAGCACGAATCCGGTGAGTGGGTCGATTCCGCCGGTGACCTGTTCGCGGACGAAGTTGGCCGCGAGCGCGCCGGTGACGAGCAACAACGCGACGCCGCCGACGTTGGCGAGGGGCGAGTTCCGGTCGGCCACCGCCTCGGAGTTCAGGAGGTAGAGAACGACGGCGATAACGAAGGGGGTGCCAACGGTGCCGACCGCGAGAACGAGAACGAGTTGGCCGATTACGGCGCCGCCGACGAACGCGCCCGGCGCGGAGAGAAGCGCGGCCACGACGAGCAGCCAGCGGTACCGGGTGTCCTCGATGGTGGTGCCCCAGCCGAGTTTGTCGGCAACGAGAAAGGGCGGGACGATGGTGTTGCCACCGAGCGTCGAGACGGCGGCCCCCCAGAGACCGAGCAGAAACAGCCACCTGGCGTTCGCGCCGACCAGCGGGCCGAGTGCCTGTGCGGCCCCGACCGCGGTCAGGGGGTCGTCGGGCGTGAGAACGCTCGCGGCCACCAGAAAGATGGCGAGGCTGTAAACCCCGAAGGCGACGAACATCGACGCACCGATGTCGAACGCCGCCGTCCCGTAGTCCTCACTGGTCCACCCACGCGAGCGCATCGTGTACGACTGCATCGTGATGAGCGTGATGTGGACCGCACCGCCGAGGATGCCCGCGGCGACGAGCGCACTCCCGGGCGGAACGGTTGGAAACAGTCCGGACGCCGCCGTGCTGTAGTCGACTGGGGCGACAAACAGGCTGGCGACAAAGGCGGCGACGACGAGGGAAACGAGGGCCTTTGCGGCCAGTTCGAGAAAGCGATACCCCCGGCCGGCCAGTCCGAGAGCGAGAACGAGCGCCCAAGCGACACCCCAGAGTCGGGCGTCGACACCCGTCACCGTCGCCGACACCGTCGCGACGGTTTTCATGATCACGAGTTGTGCGACGCCGGCGGCGATCACCGCATCCGCGACGAGAAGCCACGCCCACGTGGGTCCGAGATGCTCCTCAACGACGGCAACGATGCCGCGTTCGGTGAGGAGGCCGAGCCGCATCGACAGGTACTGGACGAGCGACCCAGCGCCCGCCGAGAGAACGACCACCCAGAGGAGGCTGTAACCGAAGGTCGCACCCCCGGTTACGAGGCTAGCGATTGTGGCCGGACCGGCGGCGATGGCCCCGGCGATCCACGACGGCCCCATCCCGGCGGCGTACCCCTCGATACGCTCCGTGAGGCCGGGCGAGTCCGCGGCCACGTTGTCTGCCATGCCCATCGGTCGACGCCTCGCCCGTATAGGTGTTACCACTCGGTGGTAACACCCGAAGACGGCGCGGGGTTGATTATGGCGCGGTCCCTGAAACGGGCATGAGCGATACGATGGAGGCGGCGTACAACGATCTGCTCGATCGGGTGGGCCGGATCGCGAACGTCTCCCACGCCGGCAAACTGCTCTCGTGGGACCAACAGGTGATGATGCCCAAGGAGGGAACGCCCGCCCGGTCACAACAGTTGTCCGCGCTCTCTGCGGTCGAACACGACCTGCTCACGAACGACGAACTCGGGGCGTTGCTCGACGAGTTGTCGGCCGCCGACCTCCCCGGGGACCGCCGGGCGGTTGTCCGCGAGGTGCGCCGGGACCACGAACGCGCCGTCCGGGTGCCGACCGATCTGGTCGAGCGGATTTCGGCGGCGTCCTCCGAGGCGCTGACCGCGTGGCGCGAGGCCAGGGCGGAGGACGACTTCGAGACGTTCGCTCCCCACCTGCAAAAACTACTCGACCTGAAGCGGCGGTACGCCGACCACATCGACCCCGACCGCGACCCCTACGAGGTGCTGTTTGAGGAGTACGAACCCTGCCTCCCCCTCGGCCACGCCGAGGAGGTGTTGGCGACGCTCCGGGAAGCGGTGGTGCCTCTCGTCGACGACGTGCGAGCGTCCGAGGCCGATCTGGCGACCGACGCCTTCGCCGGAACGTTCGACACCGACACACAGGAGGCGCTGATGCGGGACGTCCTCGACGACCTCGGCTACCCGTGGGAGCGGGGCCGCCTCGACGCCGCGCCCCACCCGTTCTCGACGGGGACGACCTACGACGCCCGGATCACGACCCGTTACGACGAGGCCGACCCGATGGGGGCGTTGCTCTCGACGGTCCACGAGTTCGGCCACGCCACCTACACGCTCGGTCTGCCAGACGACGCCCATGGAACGCCGCTTGGCGAGGCGCGGGATCTCTCGATCCACGAGTCGCAGTCGCGTCTGTGGGAGAACCACGTCGGCCGGTCGACGGCGTTCTGGGAGCGGTTCCTCCCACGGGTCCGCGGGCGATTCGACATCGGAGACGTGAGCGTCCGCGAGGCCTACGAGGCCGTCAACGCCGTCGACACGACGAATCCCATCAGAGTCGAGGCCGACGAACTCACCTATCATCTCCACATCGTTCTCCGGTTCGAGATCGAACGCGACCTGATCCGGGGCGACCTTGACGTGGCGGAGGTGCCGGCCGTCTGGAACGAGAAGATGGAGTCGTATCTGGGCGTCCGCCCGGAGACTGACACGAAGGGCTGCCTCCAGGACATCCACTGGTCGCACGGCAGTTTCGGCTACTTCCCCACCTACTCGCTGGGGAGCGTGATCGCCGCCCAGCTGTTCGACGCCGCCGACCGCGACATCGACGGCCTCGAGGACTCGATCCGGCGAGGCGAGGTCGACCCCCTCCACGAGTGGCTGACCGACCGGATCCATCGCCACGGCAAGCGCTTCGAGACAAACGAACTCGTCCGGCAGGCCACGGGCGACGACGTGGCCGCCGCCGCGTTCGTCGATTACGCGACCGAGAAGTACGGGGAACTGTACGGTATCGGCCGGTAGCGCCGGCGCGGTCGTGTCTTTCGGTGTCGTGACACACGCACACACCAGTACGACTAAATAGTGGTATGTCATAACATGGTGTGTATGGCAGCCGGACCCAGCGAACACGACGACGAACTGTTCGACCAGTTCCTCGCGGACAACGGCCACGAGACGACACCGGTACGCTGGGAACGATCCTATAACAAGTTGCAGTGCCCGGACTGTGGGGCGCTCCACGAGGAGTCGGCAACCGACTGCTCGGTTTGTGGGTGGGACCCGAACGCGTAGGGACCGCCGACACCGACCTGCGCCTGTACGTAGCCAGCCACCCGTATGCACCCCGACAGGTCACGACCCCGTGCCGTCGGGAGCGGTCATACAGAGGGTCGTGCCGGACTCGGTTGGACGGCACGAACACGCCCGTTCGACACAGGCGCTCCCGTCCCGTCGTGGCGCCGAGAACGGACGGCGTATTCGACCCACTCCGTTTATGCCACTTCGGGGCGTGTACCACGACTATGAGCGACGAGACAGTCACCCGTCTTTTCGGTGGCCCTGGAAGCGGCAAGACCACCGCCCTCCTCGACCGGGTCGACGAACTGCTGGAAGACAACGACGTCGACATCCGCGACGTGTTGGTCGTCTCCTACACCCGCGCCGCTGCCGCCGAGGTTCGAGAGCGTCTCGCCGAGCGTCTCGATACGTCGCCCCGGGCGCTCAAAGGCAACGTCTGTACGATGCACGCGAAAGCGTACGAACTGCTCAATCTCTCCCGCGGGGATGTGGTCGGGGAGAGTGACAAAAAGGAGTTCTGTGAGGAGTACGGCGTCGAGTTCGAGGACGAGTACGGCGGAGCCGGCCGACGGACAGCCAGATCGACGACGCTTGGCAACAAGATCATTGCCACCAGCCAGTGGCTCCAGCGCACCAAACGCGACGTGGCCGATTGGTACGACGTCCCATTTCAGTGGGACGTGGAGACGGTGCGGCTCCCGCCCGACCAGGATCCGAACGCACAGGAGGGGAACAAGTACACGCCGACCTGGCCCTCGGACGACGAGCGGATCGACGTGCCACAGGTGATCCGCGCTTGGCGCTCGTATAAGCGTGACCACGGTCTCGTCGGCTTCGCCGACATGCTGGAACGGGTAGCCGAGCGGTCGCTGGTCCCCCACGTCGACTATCTCGTCATCGACGAGTTCCAGGACATCACCACCCTCCAACACGAGGCGTTCGAGGAGTGGAAACCACACATGGAAGGCGTGCTGATCGCCGGCGACGACGACCAGGTGGTGTACGCGTGGCAGGGAGCCGACCCCAACATCCTGCTCAACGAAACCGTCGACGAGGACGTGGTGCTTCCCAACTCCTACCGCCTCCCGTCGCGCATCCTCAACGTCGTCAACCGGGAGATCCATCACATCGGCGTCAGACAGGAGAAAGACCTTAACCCCCGCAAGGAGGGCGGCGTCGTCGAAGGGATCAGAAGTCCGTCGATGTTCGAGGTGGTCCGGAACGTCCAACACACCGTCGACACCACCGACGAGACGCTGATGATTCTGTTTCGGGCCCGCTACCAGATGTTCCAGTTCATCGACGACTTCCTCCCGAAGGGGATTCCCTT
>NZ_JAQCNJ010000058.1 GCF_028275055.1 Haloplanus sp. | reverse complement strand
GAGCCCTTGTTCGATCACACGGTTGATGAGCGTCTCCACGTCCTCGGCGTGGGTGGTGCCGATAACACTATGCCGGTGTTCAGCGTCTCGCTGAACGTCTCGAAGGAGGCGGGCGTGTTGATCTCCGCGATCACCTCCATGTCCGGGTTCAGATAGTTCGTCTCGGTCATCAGGCGGGCCATCGACACCCGCTTGTACTCGTTTTCGTGGTCCCGGGTGGTGAGCGAGACGCCCGTTTCGTGGGGGAGGCGGACCTCACGGCTCCCCTCGTCGATGGAGACCGGCCGGTCGTCGTAGGGAACGAAAGGCATGTGGGCGTTCGATCAGTGTCGTTTTGCCGACGCCGGTCGGCCCTGAAAAAAGGACGACACCCTGGTGTTCGTACAACATCCAGAGTAGGGTCACGAGCTCCGTCGAGATGGCGTCGCGTTCGATCAGGTCGACGGGCGTCATGGGGTCGCCGGCCTGCTTGCGGATGGAGACGTGAGGTCCCCCCTCCGAGATGACGGGGAGGGCGACCGCACAGCGGATCGTCTCCGCGACGCCCCGGAGATCGAGGTTCACCTTCGCGCTCGGTCGACTCGCGTTGAGTTCCGTCCCGTCGCTCGCGGCCAGTTGTGTGACGACGTTGACAAAGGCCGTCTCGTCCGAGAAGGCGAGGTTCGTCGGGATGCGCCCGACCGGGAGGTTATCCGCACGAGGGATCACCTTCACCCGCTCGTCGACGCGGTTCGCCTCCACGTCTTCTAGGTGCGGGTCGCGGATCGGCACCGTGAGGACGCCGTGGCCCACGTAGTCGCGGAGAACGTAGTAGACCAGGTCGTCGAGTCGGTCGGTGGCGTACCGGCTGTCGACCGGTGGGACCGTCAGTCCGTACTCGGCGAGCGCCGTCGTCACGCGGTATTTCGTCGCCGCGACCCACGCCCGCGTGTTCCGAGCGGTAAGGCGGCGGGAAAGAAACTGTCGGGCGCGTTCCCTGACGAACGCATGGCGGTCCTCGACCACGTTCTCGACGTTTGCCTCCCAGATCCGCTCTTTGCACTCCTCGATGAGTCGCTCGTCGCCGGGCAACAGGTCGGGTTCGAGCACCGCGTACTTCGTCGAGAAGTGGTCGCTTCCGAGCAGGTGATCCCGGTAGATTACCACATCCACCGCAAAGTCCACGAAGTCGACGGTGTAGCGTCGAAGCCGTTCACCGGCCACCCGGTCGACAAAAGCCGCGTCGGCGTCGAAGGCCGTCCGGGCGGGGGCGTAGTTCTCCGTGTGGACGACCACGCGGTTGTCGGCCCGTCCCACGTCGACCACTTCGATTCGATCGTCGAGAGCGAGCGGCGTCGACTCGCCGAGCAGGCGGAGTTCACAGAGCGCGTGGTATGTGAGCCGTCGCCACGCGGCGGGTGAAGTGTCGATCAGACGGTCGAGCGCCCGTCGGTACTTGGGTTCGAACCCCGCCGCCGCGCGCTCGGCGGTTCCCTCGCGTGTCAGCGGCCGGCGACGGTTGACGACCGTGAAATGGTCGCGGATGCGCTCCATCGCGGCGCGGTCCTCGGGGCCGAGTCCGGGTTCGCGGACTGCGTACTCGAAGCCGGAATCGCCCGGCGTGTCACTGACCGTCGCCACGACACCCGGCGACACCTCGTACTGTGCGACCACATCGGGGGCGTACCACGCGTCGCCATCCCCGGGCGGAACGGGAGCGGGCACGGCCCCACCGCTCGTCGCGTTGTCGCTCATCCGTCATCACACGCCGGTCCCGGAACCGACATATGGGTTGTCACCTCGTTATCAGTGATAATACTCCGGGGCGGTCAGCTGTCGGGCAGGAGCTCGTCGAGCAGCGCCCCCTGTGCGGCCGCGAGATGTTCGGTGAACGTCGACAGCCCGATGCCGAGTTCGTCGGCAACGGTCGTCGCGTTGGCGCGGCGGGGGTACTCGAAGTATCCCATCTCGTGGGCGGTCCGGATAACCTCACGCTGGCGGTCGGTGAGGCGGCTTCGGTCGACCACAGTGGGGTCCGCGTCGTCGCCGCCACCGGCGTGGACCAGATATTCGAGTTCCACGTCGGCGGCGGCGTCGTCGAGTGCCGCGACGATGGAACGCAGGCACTCGACGTTCTCGGGATGGAGTGTGAGGTGGAGGATGCCGTCACGGACGCGGACGTCGGCGAGCGGCGAGCCGAGCGATTCGACGACAGCGCAGGGACAGGCCGCCTCCGTGTCGCGGTCGAACCGGTAGACACGGTCCTCGCCGATGTCGACGACCCCGGTGGCGTCGGAAAGAGTGTCGACGCTGTCGATGTCGATGTCGACGTCGCTCGACATCCGGAACTCCTCGGCGACGGCCGTGTCGGTCCCGTCGTTACCGTCGTCGGCCCACGTGACGTCGGTCACGGGCGCGTCGGCTTGCGCGGAAAGCCTCGCCAGCGGACAGTTCGTCGGGCCATGGATCGCCAGTTCGGCGCGGACGCCACCAGGCATCGGTTTCGCTGATCGCCGACGGCTTATAAATACCCCGGCCACGGAATAAAAAATCCCGGAGCTGTACGGAGATGTGGTCAACCTGTGGGCGCCGCTAGCGGTACCGATGCGCTCCGTACGCAGCCGACTCCCGGCAACGATCGCACCGACCGCGCTGACCACCTCGCGGGCGGCACTCGTCGGACTGCTCGCCGTGTTCGTCGTGGCGCGGCTTCTCGGCGAGACGGTGTCGCTCCGGACACAAGCGGGGATCTACCTCGTCGGAATGGTGGCGTTGAACCTCCCGCATGGCGGCTACGAGCATTTCGCCAACCTTCGCCGGCGGACACTGACGTTCCGTGGCGGCTACATCGCCGGCTATCTCTGCCTCGCGGCGGCGTTTCTCGGGGGCTTTCTCGTCGCGCCGACGCTCGGGTTGGGGGTGGCCATCGGCGTCGCCGTTCTGAAAGGCGGGGGCGGCGATCTGTACGTGTTGTCGGCGACGACCGGGACCGGACACATCCGCACGCGGGGACAGCGCCTCCTCGCGGTCGTCGCACGTGGCGGCGCGGTGATGGCAGTTCCCATCGTTGCCTTCCCCGACACGTTCCACACGTTCAGTTCGCTGATGGTGGGGATGGTCGACCCCGGCGGCCTCGCCGGCAAAGCGGCGTGGTTCGGTCTGACGCGGTGGCTGATCGGCGGCGCGTACGGCGCGGCCGTTTTTGGCCATCTCGGACTTGGCTACCGCCGGCGACCGGAGACCGGAGCGTGGCTCGCCGACGCCGCCGAGACGGCACTGCTCGTGGCGTACTTCGCGGTGGTCCCCGTTGTGATCGCCGTGGGACTGTACTTTCCGTTCTGGTACTCGACGCGACAGGTCGCCCGGGAACTCGCCGTCGACGACGAGGTCGAGGATGGGCCGGATCTGCTCGGCGGCGACGGAGCGACGACGGGAACCGTCGCGTTTCGGGCGTGGAGCGTTCTCGTCGCCGGTGCGATGGCGACGGCGGCCGTCGCCGTCGGCTTCTGGGTTCTCGTTCCGACCCCACTTCCGGGCGGCCCGATCCTCGGGGGCGTCGCCTTCTGGAGCGTCTTCATCAGCGTGATCGCGCTCCCACACGTCGTTATCGGGGCCGTTCTCGACCGGAGACGGGGGATCTGGCACGTTCCCTGATCAGTCGGCACGAAATCCCGGAACGAGCGACCGTGGGGTCGGGGTCGCCGTCTCGGCGGCCGCGTCGGCCCGAACCGCCTCGGCGGTGTGTTCGCCGGCGATGAGACACATCGGAACGCCGATTCCGGGGTCAGTGAACGATCCGGTGTGGTACAGGCCGGTGATGGCTTGAGACCGGCGGCCCGGCCGGAACGGCCCGGTCTGTCTGAGCGTGTGCGCGAGGCCGAGCGCGGTCCCCGCCGGATACCCCAGCTCGGCGAACTCGGAGACACAGGCCGACTCCTCGACGACGATCCGGTCGTGGAGGTCGACGCCGGTGTGGCTGGCGACGTCGTCAAGGACCGCCTCCCGGTAGCGCTCGCGGCGGTCCGGCCCATCGTCCAATCCGGGAGCGACCGGAACGAGAACGACGACCGTCGAGTGGCCGTCGGGGGCGACGGTGTCGTCGGTTCGGGACGGGACGTTCACGTAGTAGGAGGGGTCCGCGGGCCACGCGGGGTCGTCGAAGATGGCCTCGAAGTGGTCGCGCCAGTCGGCCGGGAGAACGAGCGTGTGGTGGTCGAGCGTCTCGGTATCGCCCTCGACGCCGAGATACAACAGAAACGCCGACGGGGCGTAGGTGCGCGAGTCCCAGTACTCGGGGTCGTGGTCCGCCGTCCCGGCCGGGAGCAGCTCCCGTTCGGTGTGTGCGGGTGGGGCGTTACTGACGACGCGGTCGACGGTGCGTGACCGCCCGCGTTCGGTCGTGACGACAACCCCATCGGGGGCCTGTTCGATCCGGGTGACCGCGGTCCCGGTTTCGAAGCTGACGCCCAGTTCGCGGGCCAGACAAGCAACGCCGTCGACGACGCTCGCCATACCGCCCTGCGGGTAGTAGACACCGAGGTCGAAGTCGACGTGGCTCATCAGCGAGTAGAGTGCGGGCGTGTTGTACGGCGACCCCCCGAGAAACACGAGGGTGTACTCCACGAGTTGCTTGAGTTTCGGGTGGTCGAAGTACGACCCGGCGTGGTCGTCCATCGATCCGAGAAGGGAGACCCCGCGGGCCGCCCGCAACAGACCGGGGTCGAGCCAGTCGCGGAGCCGGGGCCGGCGTTTGTAGACGAACTCCGCCATGCCGACCTCGTACGCCTCGGCGGCGTTGTCGAGGTAGTCGTCAAGCGCCGCGCCCGCGCCCTCCTCGTATGACTCGAAAAGCGACCGCTGTCCGGAACGGTCGGCGGGGACCGCGGCGCTGTCGCCGTCCTTCCAGAAGACCCGGTAGTTCGGGTCGAGACGTGTCAGCGAGTAGTACGACTCGGGGGCACGGCCGAACCGCCCGAAAAAGCGCTCGAAGACCTCGGGCATCAGGTACCACGACGGGCCGGTGTCGAACCGGAACCCGTCGCGTTCGATCCGGCCGGCGACGCCGCCGAGGCCGTCGCGCCGTTCGATGACCGTCACGTCCGCCCCGGCGTCGGCGAGATGACAGGCAGCCGAGAGTCCACCGAAGCCGGCGCCGACGACTGCGACCGATTCGGAGTCGAGGTGTGTCGTGGCCATGGTGTGCGGGGCTGTTGCCCCGTCGTCGGCTATGCGCGCGACGCCCGTGACGGCTCTCCCCCAACAGTCTGGGGTATTAACCCGTCGGGTGTCGAACGGGGAGCCGACCCGGGAGCAGGTTTTTTATGATGTAGTCGTAATTTCGTTTGATGTTATCGAAAACGGAGACGAGCCACGCACGCAAAGGCGCGGCCGCCGGGGCGGCGGTGGGTGCGGCGATGGGAAGCCCGCTCGGTCCGCTCGGCGCCGGCATCGGCGCGGGGTTTGGCAGCGCGAGCGGCTACCTCGCCGGAACGGTTCGCGACCGGGTCGAATCGCGGTGTCCCTGTAAGTAGGCGACCGCCGGAAACGGAGCGTACACCGCCACGTCGCCGGCACCAACCGCAGTCGGGCTGCTGTATCGGCGTCGCATACCGTCGGTTCGGAGTCGGAAAATGTCTACCGGCAATCAGTGTGTTCTGAGACGAGAGCGACATCTCCGTTACCGGACTGCTGTCAGGTGGGCCACGGAGAACGCTGCGTGAACCGCGCGGCTGTCAGGGCCGCGATGACCGATCCACGGTCGGGACGAGCGTCGACTCGTGTCGAACGGCGTCACGGCCGATGTCTGTGACCGCCTCGCGGCCGGACAGCCCCATCGTCAGGTCGAACTCGGCGAGAAAGTTTTGCAGTACCGTCCGCACGCCGTCGGCACCCCCGGCGGCCAGTCCGTACGCGTACGGCCGCCCCAACATGACGAGGTCGGCGCCGAGGGCGATGGCCTTGTACGCGTCCGCGGCACGGCGCACGCCGCTGTCGAAGGTGATGTCGACGTCGTCGCCGACGGCCTCGGCGATCTCCGGCAGCGCCTCGATGGCCGTGATCGAACCGTCGACCTGCCGCCCGCCGTGTGTCGAGACGCCGATCGCGTCGACACCGTGTTCGACGGCCAGTTCGGCATCCTGTGGGTCGAGGATACCCTTGACCACGATGGGGAGGTCGGTGTGTTCGCGGATGAACGACAGATCGTCCCAGGTGAGCGAGGCGTCGCCGAAGATATCCAGAAACTCCTCGACGGCGGCCTCCGTGTCCTCCTCCGGCGGGGCATCGAGTCGGTCGCGGAACGCGGGATCGGAGAAGTAGTTCGCGACGCCGTCGCCCTCCAAGAACGGGTAGTAGCCCCGCTCGATCAGCCGCTCGCGCCAGCCCAGGATCGGGGCATCGACGGTGACGACGATGGCGTCGTAGCCGGCGTTCTCGGCGCGAGTCAGAAAGCTTCGGGCGATCCGCTCGTCGGACGACCAGTAAAACTGGAACCACCTCGGGGTCGAGCCGAGTGCGTCGGCGACGGCCTCCATCGGCGTCGACGAGAGCGACGAAAGAACCATCGGCACGCCGACGTCTGCGGTCGCCGCCGCCGTGGCGCCTTCGGCCCCCTCGTGGAGCAGCGACTGGATACCGAGCGGCGTGAGTGCGATGGGGACCGGGAACTCCTGGCCCAGTACCGTCGTGGAGAGGTCGCGTGACTCGACGCCACGGAGCATTCGAGGGACGATACGCCACGCGGAGAAATCCTGACCGCGTTCGAACGTCTCGTCGCTTCCGGCGCCGCCGTGGACGTACGCGAGTCCTTCAGGCGACATCGCCTCGTGGGCCGCCGCCCGGAGTTCGTCGTACGAGGCGGGGAAGTCGGGCGGGTCGTCATCGAGCGTGCCGCGGCGGTACAGTTCGTTCACTCGGCGGGTACCGTACTGATCGGTTATATCAGACACGTATGTTGGAAGGGGCCAGCGCATAGAGAATCTGTCGGGATCCGGAGCGAAGCGGGAACATCTGCCATGGGCGACCGCCACGCGCCGGCCCCGGAGCACCGGGGGCAGACACGAGCCCCGTCGTTGTCGAACGTCGGCCTGCGGTCGGGCAGATCCCGGATCGAGCGGTCGGCGATCCGTGTGGGCAGGACACGGATCTCCCCTCCCCCCTGCCGGTCATCGACCACCGAAGCATGCCGTGGTGAGAGGGAGCGTCGGCCGTTCCGACAGAACGGGGCAGGGGAGAGCCTCACTCACCGAGATACAGTTCCGCCACCTCGTCGCTGTCGAGCAACTCCGTGCCGGTGCCTTCGAATCGGTTCTCGCCCATGTCGAGAACGTACCCTCGGTCGGAGATCGCGAGCGCCTGTCGGGCGTTCTGTTCGACCATCAGGATCGCCGTGTCGGTTTCGTCGCGGATCTCGACGAGGCGGTCGAACATGTCGTCGACGAGGTCCGGGGCGAGACCGGCCGAGGGCTCGTCCACCAAAAGGAGGTCCGGATCGATCATCAGCGCGGAGGACAACGCGAGCATCTGTTGTTGGCCCCCGGACATCGCGCTGGCTTTCTTGTTTCGGCGCTCCCTGAGAACGGGGAACCGCTCCCACACCGCCTCCAACTCCTCTTGTGTCGGATCGTCGTCGATGTACGCCCCCATCTCGAGGTTTTCCCGCACCGTTAGCGTTGGAAAGATGTTCTCGCGCTGTGGGACGTAACACAGCCCTCGCTCGGTCACCTGATCGGCCCGAAGCGGGGTGATATCCTCGCCGTCGAAGGTGACCGTCCCCTCCCAGCAGCCGATGAGGCCGTAGGTCGCTTTCATCATCGTCGATTTGCCCGCGCCGTTCGGGCCGATGATGGTGACGATCTCCCGCTCCTCGACGTCGATGTCGACGCCGTGGAGTATCTCCGCGTCGCCGTACCCCGAAACCACGTCGCGTGCTTCCAGTAGTGCCATTGTCGTTTGTCAGACCCCCAGATAGGCTTCGATGACCGCCTCGTTGGTTCTGATCTCGTCGGGTGGTCCCTCGACGAGTTTCTTTCCCTCGTTCATCACGATGATCGTCTCCGAGAGCTCCATGATGACAGCCATGTCGTGTTCGACGATACAGAAGGTGTACCCCTGGTCACGGAGCGTCTCGATGCGGTCCATCAGCTTCTCGGTCAGTGCGGGGTTGACCCCCGCAACGGGTTCATCGAGCAGGATCACGCGCGGTTCGAGCATCAACACCCGTCCGAGTTCGAGCAGTTTCCGCTGGCCACCCGAAAGGTTGCCCGCCGCCTCGTCGCGGAGGTGTTCGATCTCGAGCAGTTCCAGCATCTCCTCGGCTCGTTCTCGCACCGTGGCCTCCTCGGTCGCGACACGGTCACGCCGGAGCCACGCGTTGGCGAGGTTCTCACCGGCCTGTCCCTGCGGGGCCAGCATCAGGTTCTCCAGCGCCGTCATCTCGCCGAGTTCACGGGTGATCTGGAAGGTCCGGACCAAGCCTTCGCGGGCGAGCATGTGTGGGCGGCTGTTCGCGTGGCCCGGGCGTCGCTGTGTCGCCCGTTGGTTGGCGAGATACCCGCCGGCACCGGCAATCGCGCCGACGGCGGTCGTCCCGAGCGCACCCACCCCGAGACCGAGCGGGCCGAGGCCGACAATCCCGCCGAAGGCCCCCAGCGTGATTCCGCTCGCCCCGCCCCAGATCAGCGTCTCCTCGCGGTGAGGGCGCATGATCGCTTGGAGGTCGCGGCCGCTGTACCGGACGACGCCGCCGTCCGGTTCGTAGAAGCCGCTGATGAGGTTGAACGTCGTCGTCTTGCCGGCCCCGTTCGGCCCGATCAGCCCCGTTATCGACCCCGCCTCAATGTCGAAGGTCGCCCCGTCGACGGCGACGATCCCGCCGAAGGTCTTTCGGAGATTCTCGACTTCGATGACCGGATCCCCGGTCATCAGTCCGCCTCCGTCGTCGCTTCCGGCTCCGGCTCCGGTTGTGTCTCCGCCGGCGTAGTGTGGTCGTCGCGGCCAAGCAGGCCCTCGGGCAGATAGTAGAGAATGAGCAGGAACAACACGCCGACGATGACGAGCCGGAAAGCCTGAATGTTGACACGGATTGCCGGCGGGAAGTATGAGGCGAGTTGGGTCGTCGCCTGCTGGAACGCCCAGAAGATACCGGCCCCGAGGATCATCCCCTTGTTGTTGCCCGCACCGCCGACGAACATGATCAGGAGTGTGATGAACGTGACCCGTGGGGCGAAGGTTGTGAAGGTGAGTCCCTGAGCGTACATTGCCCAGAGCGCACCGGCGAAGCCGCCGAGCGCGGAGCCGATGACCATGCTCTGGACCTTGTAGACGAACGGGTCTTTGCCGAGGGATTTCACCACCGTTTCGTCGTTGCGCACGGCGCGCAGGACGCGCCCGAACGGCGACTGGACGGCGAGTTCCAGCACGTAGTAGAGGCCGGCGAGAAAGAGCAGAAAGCCGGCGAGTTGGAACCGGGTGTAGTCGATGGTGGCTGTCAGATCGCCGATAACAACCAGCGTGTAGCCGATGCCGCCGTCGCCGCCGAACCGGAGCGCCCAGACGAGGTTCTGGACGAGCACGTTGAGCGCGCCGCCGACGTCACCCCGGCCGAGGGGGCCAAGCGTCGGGAGAAGAAAGTACCACAACGAGACAAACCACATCGCGCCGACGCCGACGACGGCGAGTTTGACGTCGGCAACCCACTCGGTGCGGGTGACCGCGTAGTAGTACGACGCCACCAACGCCGCCAGCAACCCGAGGGTCGCGGCGATTTTGAGCCCCACGGCCTCAACGACCGGAAGCGGCAACAGCGCGACCAGCAACCCGGTGCCGAGGGCGACGCCGACGGCCCACTCCCGGCCGCCGAGGTCACGATAGTGGTGGGCCACGAAGGCGAGAGCAACGACCCACGCGTACAACGAGACGATGGCACCGACGGCGAGCAGGCGCGCCAGCGTGGCCATCAGGGCCGTCGTGAGAACGCCGGCGACGAGGCCGGCGACGGCCGCGACCCGCGAGGCCGACCACGCGCCGCGGCGACGAGCGAGTCCGAAGGTGCCGAGGGTGTAGAGCCGTGCGACCGGCCACCGGGTGGTGTCATTGGCGGTGTGGAGGCGGCCGAGACCGCCGGTGACGACGGCCCATACGACAGCCACGAAAATACCGAACAGCGCCGCGTCGAGGCCCGTCTCCATCGTCAGTGGGAACGGGCCCTGCAACGGTGGGCTGTACCCCCGGAGTGCGTCGGGACCGTTCGCCAGCCACGACTCCGACTGGATGATCCGCTGGAAGATGACCGAGACGCCCAACACCGTGATCGCGAGGTAGTCCTCCCGTAACCGGATCGTCGGTAAGGCGACCAAGCCGCCGATCAGGCCGGCCAGAAGCGTTGCCGCGAGAATGGCGGTGCCCCACGTCCCGATCACCGGGAGTTCGCCGAGGCCGACAACGTAGGTCGTGAAATCGGAGGGGTCGTCGGGGCCAAGAACGAACAACGCCGCGGTGTACGCGCCGATGAGGTAGAAGCCGACGTGGCCGAAATCGAGCAGCCCGGTGTGGCCGTACTTGATGTTCAGACCGAGCGAGAGAATGCCGTAGATCGATACCAACAACATGAACGACATCACGACGTCGGAGGCCGCCATCTCAGCTCCTCCCCACGATGCCTTCCGGCTTGATCAACAGGACGAGCAACAACACCACGAACGCGAGCGGGATGCGGTAGGTGGCGCTGAGTCCCGGGATGGCAAAGATACCGATCTCCATCGCCAGCCCGACGACGTAACTCCCGAGAATGGCCCCGTAGACGGAGATGCCGCCAAGAATGACACCGGCAAACATCGCCAACAGCAGATTGAATCCGAGGTTGATGGTGATCGAACTGAACAGAAAGCCGAGCATGACGCCGCCGACGGCGGCGAACAGTCCGGAGATGATCCAGACCGACATCATCACCTGCCGGGTGTTGATGCCCCGTACCATCGCCAACTGTCGGTTGTCGCTGGTCGCACGCATCGCTTTCCCCAGTGTCGTCGCCTGCAGTAGGTAGTGAAGCAACGACATCATGAATAACGCGAGGCCGATGATGCCGAGTCGCAGGGGCGAGGCGCGGATCCGTGTGGCGTAGAGCGAGGCGTCGGGGAGAGTCGTCCCCCCGCCCCAGAACGCCGCCCCGCCGAGGGCGAGAACGGCCAGCGCCGCTCCCACGGCGGCGAGGCGCGGGCCAACGACGGCGGCCGAGTCACGCCGGCGGCGGGAGGCGAGCGTCGCGGCCGCCGCCGTCCCGACGACAACGACGCCGAGTTCGAGCCACGAGTACGACAACACCAACAATGGTTCGATGGTGCCGGCCCGCGACTCCACGATTCCGACGACCAGACCGGTTTCGACGACAAAGATGTCGAAAAACTTTGCCAGCGTAACGTCGAGTTGTCCGCCGAGAAACGGGGCGGTCGTATCGACTGTGTACGAACGGATCTCGCCCCCAAATACCGTCTGGATGCCGAACCGGACGATAAACGCAACCGCCAACGAAACGACGAGCATCAAGGCGAGTTCCACGTCCTTTTCGCGGAACTTGCGGAAGACGTACGATTCCAATGCGGGGACAACAGCCCCGAGCAACACGAAGGCAAACAACAGCGATGCAAAGAAGTTGGGTGCCCCCAGAGCGACGGCGACGCCCACCGCGGCCGCCACCCCGCCGTGAACCACGAGGGCGACGGTGTCGGACACGTCGACGCTCCACCAGTCGCCTCGCAACGCACCGATCCCCCCGAGGTGATAGACGGTCCCGAGAACGCCGGCGACGGACAGAACGAACAGAACGGCCATTCCGGCGACCCCTAACTGTTGTGGCCCGGTCGCCAGCGCACCGAACAAGGGGACGGTGTCGGGTTTGTTCACCAGCAATGCGGTGTACGCCCCGAGGGTTAACAGATCCCCGTGGGCGAAGTTCGGTACCTCGGCGATGTCGTACACCAGTGCGAGACCGGTGGCGCCGAGAGCGACGATGCTCCCGGTGACGATGCCCGTCACGACCGCGTTCAACACGCCCGTTTCGGCGGCCATAGGTGGGGAAGGGGTACCGCAGGTGGTATCAATGTGGCGGTGTGAGACCGGTCGTATGACCCCGGCGTGTCCCGTGCCCGCCGCCACGGCGCCGTCCGTTCGTCGGCGACTCGGCGGGCGGTGACACACCGCCACCCGTCGCAGGTATCGACCCGCATTTGTTCTGACGATTATATCAATGTGTGAAATAATTTTCGCTATATACCGTTGTTTGAACCCTGTACCCGGCAATAGATTAATCTACGTAAGGAATCAACGAAATGATGTAATGCCAGAACATAGCCGACGGGACGTACTAAGAGGACTCGGAGCAACCGGGACGGCGGGCGTCGTGGCGCTCGCCGGCTGTTCCCAGCAGGAGGGTGGCGGCGGTGACGGCGGGGACACCGAGACGGAAACCGGGACCGAGATGGGCAACGGCGATATGGGCGACGGCGGTGACACCGAGACCGAGATGGACGACGGTGATATGAGCGGTGGCGAACCGATCGCTCTCGGATCGATCTTTCCGGTCACCGGAACGAACAGCGCCTACGGTGGCGGCCACCAGCAGGCGTTCAACCTCGCGATCGAGGAGATCAACGGCAGCGGCGGCGTTCTCGGCGGGCGGGAGATCGACCCGGTCAACCGCGACACCGAGGGAAGCCCGTCGCGGGCAGCCCAGAAGTTCCGGACCATGATCGATCAGGAAGGGATCGTCGGCCTCGTCGGCCCCTACTCCAGCGGGATCGGCACGACGCTTGCCCCCATCGCCCGGGACAACATGGTGATGGAAGTCTCCAACGGCAACACGTCGCCGGCGCTGGCGACGGCAGGGGTCAACGAGAGCAACGGGGTCAAATACTACGGTCGAACCTCGCCGAACGACGTCCAACAGGCGCTCGTGGTGGCGCGGGTGCTGAACCAGACCCTCGAAGCCGAGACGGCGTCGTTCCTCTTTGTCGATAACCCGTACGGACAGGGGCTCGCCGAGGCCGCGAGCGAGGCCTTCGACGGGGAGACGCTGAACATGGTCGGCTACTCCCAGCAGACCAGCGATTACACCTCCACGCTCGATTCGGTGTTCGACGGCGATCCGGACGCGGTCGGGGCGGTCATGTACCCCGGTGGCGGCCGAACGATCCTCCAGCAGTGGAATCGGGGCGGCTACGGTGGCGACTGGGTCGCCGCCGAGGCGATCCTCTCGCCCGAACTTCTCTCTGATCTCTCCGACATCGTCGAGGGGATGTACATCACCTCGCCCCAGACCGCAAACAGCGAGACGTTTCAGTCGAACATGGGTGGGACGGGCAACATCACGCAGTTCGCACCCCATGCCTACGACGCGACATACCTCATGGGCCTTGCCATGGAGGCCGGTGGCGAGGCCAGCGGCACCGCCATCGCCGAGAACGTCCGGAGCGTCTCCCGGGCCACGGACAGTGACACCACCGTTTCGGTCTCGGAGTTCGGGGCCGGCAAGGAGGCTCTCGGCAACGGCGATGCCGTCAACTACGACGGGGCGTCGGGGTCGGTCGACCTGAACGAGAACCTCGAACCCGTCGTGCCGTACCGCATCCTCCAGGTCCAGAGCGGCGAGGCGAACGTCGTTGAGGAGGTGCCGTTGTCGTACTTCGAAGGGCGGATCTGATCGATCGGGAGCCCTCGGACGCACAGGCGCGGACTTAACCCGCGGGCCACACTACCGCCTCGCATGCGAGCCGAGTTCGAGGAGCACTGGCACCCCTCGACGAAACTGAACGCCATCGGGTCGGCGTTGGATTTTACCGCCGTCGATCCGCTGCCCGACAACGTCACCCGCGACGAAATCGAGGAGTACTGTTACACGCTGGAGCAGTTGTACGGCTCCTATACGGAGGAACTCGTCGCCGAGACGGCGCTCTCACGACGCGAGGCCCAAACGTGGGTGTTGCGCAACCTCGTCCACAAGGGGGCCGACCGTCTCACCTTCGAGGCGGTCGGGTTGTACGTCTGGGCCATCGGGCGGGCGACCGAGGGCGACCCGCTTTCTCGGACCATCGTCTCGGCGTATCACGACCGCGCACGGCGAAAGATCGACGCCGCCGAGGCGACGGTGAAGCGGACCCAACCGCCGCCGTATCCCGACGACCTTTTCGAGGACCCGACGATGCTGTGGGTCGAAGGCGAGGTGGCCGAGCGCCTCGCTCGCCGACTCGGTCCCGAGGAGGGGTACAGCGGCGCTATCGAGCGTCTCCTCGACGAGACTGTAGACGCCCTCACGCCGGCCGAACTGGTCGACGCGTACCGCGAGCGCGAGGCGGAGTTCGTCGGCGTCCAGACCGTACGCCCCGACTGGGACCGCGACCTTCCCCTGTCCGTCCACGTGCCGGACCCGGGGGGCGATCCGCCGGCGGCGGTAGCCGAGGCCGACGCGATCCGGGTCGACGGGACGCCCTACCCGTTCGGCGTCGAGGAACGGCCGATCGGGACCGGGACGGCGTCGATGCTGACGTTGTTTGAGGCGGGGGCGATCGACCCGGCGACGGGGGCGGAACGACTCGGCCGCACGCTGGACCGCGTCGAGGCGACGCTCCCGGAGCTTGTCGACCGGGCCGAAACGGCCGGCGCGTCGGCGCTGGCGGTGGGAAACGACCCCGTCGGGGCCGGCACGCACCTGTTCGTGGTCGCACCGGCGGCGGCGACGACCGACGCGATAACGGCCGTGGACCGACTCGTTCTCGACGACCGGACACTCGACGTTGAGCGGGTGACGACCCTCTCCCCCGAGGCGTACGCGGAGCGTGCAGACGGGACGACACTCCTATGGGCGACCGCCGAGGCCGGACTGGACGAGACGCGGTCGCTTCCATCCGATCCGGCCGACCGGCGCGAGCGACTTCCGACGGCGGTGCTCCGGACCGGGTAGGCGGCCGGCAGGGAGCGCATCGGGGGGCTTATTTCGGGGACGCCCCTCAAACCGGGTATGGACGACGAAATCAGCTCGGAGGAGGTCGAATCGTTACTCGACGAGGCGGACCAACCGCGGATCATCGACATCCGGTCGCCGACCGAGTTCGCCCGCGGTCACATCCCCGGAAGCGAGAACGTCCCGTTCAACGAGTTACCCGATCGGATCGACGAGTTCACCGACTCGGACCACATCGTCACCGTCTGTCCACACGGCAAGGCGAGCGTCCAAGCCGCCCGTCTCATCGGCTCCTACGAGGGGACGGCCGCGGCACGTGTCGAAAGCATGGCCGGTGGATTGGAGGCATGGACCGGCGACCTCGACGCCGACGAGACCGACGACCACGAGACCCCCGACTCGCCGTTCTGATCGATCGGAAAAAGCGGGGTGCTCGACTGCGAGCCTAGAGTCCGATCACGCGACGTTGAACCCCTTGTCGCGGAGAAAGTCCTCCACGCGTCCGAGGTGGTTCCCCTGAAGTTCGATCGAGCCGTCCTCGACGGTCCCACCGCAGGCGAACTTCGATTTCAGATCCGACGACAGGCTATCCATGTCGACGTCTTTCGGATCGAACCCTTCGATGATCGTTACTTCCTTTCCGTAACGGCGCTCGTCGATGCGGATGTTGATCTCCTGAGACTCCTTTGCCACGTCCTCACAGACGCAGAGTTCCTCAGGGAGCCCGCACGTCGAGCAGACTTCCGACATTACAGGGTAAAACTACTGGTCGGGGATATTAAACAGTATCGGGACCACACCTCGTGGGCCGACCGACCATCGGTCAGTCGGCGAAAGCACGGGCCGGGAACGTCCGCTCGCGGACGAGTTCGCCGACTGCGTCGGTCGCCGCGTCGGCCGTCGCCCGGTCGACGCCGTCGCCGTACGTGGCTCGCTCGTATGCATCGAGGACACGGCGGGCGCGGTCGTCCGCGGTCACGCTTTCGATGAACGCCCGGCGTGTCTCCGCCGGCCGTCTGGGTCGTTCCTGTTGTTCGAGCAGGTAGGCCAGCCGGTCGAACGCGCGCACGGCGTCCGCGTCGGGG
>NZ_JAQCNJ010000053.1 GCF_028275055.1 Haloplanus sp. | reverse complement strand
CGAACCTCGCGCGCTTCGACGGCGTCCGGTACGGGGTCTCCGGCGGCGACGAGGGCAACTGGAACGAGACGTTCGCCCGCGCCCGGGAGGCGGGGTTCGGCGAGGAGGTCACACGCCGTATCCTCCTCGGAACCTACGCCCTCTCGGCGGGCTACCACGACAAGTACTACAAGAAAGCCCAGGACGCCCGGGCGTGGGTCAAACGCGACTTCGACGACGCGTTCGGGCGCGCGGACGTACTCGCAACGCCGACGATGCCGGTCCTCCCGCCGGCGCTCGGCGACAGCCTCGACGACCCGCTACAGCTCTACCTGATGGATGCAAACACCGTCCCGGTCAACCTCGCGAACCTCCCCGCGATCTCCGCGCCCGCCGGCGAGGCCGACGGGCTCCCGGTCGGGTTGCAACTCATCGGCCCGAAGTTCGGCGAGGAAGCCATCGTCCGGGTGGCGTCCGCCGTCGACGCGTAAGCCCCGAACGACGGGATGGCCGCGGTTTCGATGGTTTGATACGCGTGTTTCCGTTCCGTCGGACTGTACTACTCGTATGCCGTGGCGACCCAACTGGCGGGCGACGGTCGGACTGCTCGGAACCGGGATGAAATACCTCTCGGTGACGATGTTCGTCCCGCTCGTGGCGGCGCTGATCTACGGCGACGACGTCTGGGTGTTCGCGATCTCGATCGGTGCGGTTGCGGCCGCCGGGTTCGCCCTCGAACGGGCCGATCCCGACCCCGACCTCGGGCCGAGCGAGGCGCTGCTGTTCGTGACGCTCGCGTGGCTCGTCGCCGCAGTCGTGGGGGCGATCCCGTACGTGCTGGCCGGCGCCGGCACGGCGTCGACGCTCGCGAACCCGATCAACGCGCTGTTCGAGTCGATGAGCGGGTTCACCACCACGGGCGCGACCGTGATGGGCGAGATCAGTTTCGAGCAGCACTCCCGCGCGCTGCTGCTGTGGCGACAGCTCACCCAGTGGCTAGGCGGAATGGGGATCATCGTGTTGATGATCGCGATCCTCCCGGAGGTCGCGGTCAACGGTGCCCAACTGATGGCGTCGGAGGCGCCGGGGCCGGAACTCCAGAAGCTGACCCCGAAGATCGCCGAGACCGCCCGCGCGCTGTGGCTCATCTACTTCGGGTTCACCGTCCTCTTGGCCGCACTCCTCTACGCGCTGCACCTGCTCGGGCTGGCGCCGAACATGGACCTCTACAACGCGATCGCCCACGCGTTCACGACGCTCCCGACCGGCGGGTTCTCCCCACAGGCCGACAGTATCGCGTACTTCTCGGCGGCGGTCCAGTGGGCCATGATCCCGTTCATGGTCGTCGCCGGCGTCAACTTCGCGCTGTTCTGGCACGTGCTCAGGGGCGAAGCCGAAGTCCTGGTCGGGAACACGGAGTTCCGCGCGTACGCCGGCGCGCTCGCGGTCCTCACCGCGGGCGTCGCCGTGCTCCTGGTCGGCGGTGCCGCCCCGCCGCTCGGGCCCCTCGGCGGAGTCACCGGCGGACTCACCGAGAACACGATCCGGCAGGCGGCGTTCCAGGTCGGCTCCCTGATGAACTCCACGGGGTACGCCACTTCCGACTTCGCACAGTGGGACACTCACGCACAGGTCTTTCTCCTGTTCGTGATGTTCGTCGGCGGGTCGGCGGGGTCGACCGGTGGCGGGGTGAAAGTCGTCCGGTGGCTGGTCGTGCTGAAGACCATCAGACGTGAACTGTTCACCACCGCCCGCCCCGACGTGGTCCAGCCCGTCAGACTCGGCGGCAGCGTCGTCGACGAGGACGCGATCCGCGGAATCATGGTGTTTACGATGCTGTACGTCCTGTTATTCGGGTTGTCGGCGGTGTTTATTTCGCTCGACACCGCCCGGATCGGAGTCCAGCTCACGACGCTTGAAGCCGTCAGCGCGTCGCTGGCGACGCTCGGAAACATCGGCCCCGGGTTCGGGCGGCTGGGTCCGTTCGGGAGTTACCTGTTCTTCTCGGACGCCTCGAAGCTGCTGATGATCTTCCTGATGTGGCTCGGCCGGTTGGAGATCGTCCCGGTGCTCGCGGTGTTCGTCTCCTCGGTCGATGACCGCTGAGGCGTCGCAAAGCGACCGTCCGCATCCCGATCGTCCGTGTCTCAGATCCGGGCGGTGACGTCGTCTGCGACGTCCATCGCGGTGAAAACGACCACGCGATCGCCGGTCTCGACGATCGTGTCGCCGCGGGGCGCGATGAACGACCCGTCCCGGACGAGCGCACCGACCACGACGCCGTTCGGCAGGTCGGCGATGGACTCGTGAATCGGGCGCCCGGTGAGGACGCTGTCGTCGTCGATCTCGATCTCGAGGACCTCCGCCTTGTCGGACTCGACGAACGCGACCTTCTCGGTGTTGCCCTCCAGGGTGAACCGCGAGATCTCCTCGGCGACCACGCTGCGCGGGCTCACGCCGATGTCGATTCCGACTGTCTCGAAGAGGTTGACGTACTCCGGCGTGTCGATGATCGCGATGGTCCGCTCGACGCCCATCCGATCGGCCAGAAGCGACACGAGTAGGTTCTTTTCGTCGGAATCCAGCGTCGACACGACCACGTCGGCGTCGCCGATGTGTTCCCGCTCGAGGAACTCCACGTTGGTCGCGTCCGACTCCATCACCACCGTGTTCGGGAGTAACTCGGCGAGGTCGCGGGCGCGCTCTTCGTCCCGTTCGATCAGCCGCGGGCGGAACGCGCGGTCCTCCAGGAGGCGTGCGACGTGGTAGCCGATCTCCGAGCCGCCGACCACGACCACCTCCTCGGTGTCCCCCATCGACTCCTCGGGGGCGACTGACTCGGCGAACTCACGGACGCTCTCCGGGGAGCCGATTACGACCACCCGGTCGCCGGGTGTGATGGCCGTCTCCCCGCGGGCGATCTCGACCGACCCGTTCCGGAGGACTGCGACGAACGTCAGCGACTCGAAGCGGTCGGCCTCGGCGACGGTCTGGTTCGCTACCGGACTCTCCCCGTCGACCTCGAATTCGGCCATCTCCACCAGCCCATCGGCGAACAAGCTGTTGTCCCGGGCGGCCGGCAGGCTCAGGGTTCGGGCGATCGACGTCGCGGCCAGAAGGTTGGTGCAGACCATGAAGTCGACCCCGAAGGCCCGATCCGACCGCTCCCACGTCCGGAGATACTCGGTGTCCTTTACCCGGGCGATGGTGAACGCGTCGGAGACCGCCTTCGCCGTCGAGGAGATCACGATGTTCGTCTCGTCGTTGTCGGTCGAGGCGATCACCATGTCGGCCTCCCCGATTCCGGCTTCCTCGAGGGTGTCCATCGTGGTTCCGTCGCCGGTCACCCCGAGCACGTCGAGCGAGTAGTTGAGTTCCTCCACCCGGTCGGCGTCGCGGTCGATGACGATCACGTCGTGTGCGTCCGCGAGGTCGCCCGCGATACTGGATCCGACCTGTCCCGCGCCGACGATTATTACGTTCACGGACGGTCACCAGCCATCGTTTGCTTCGAGTGTGTCCGGCGTGGACCTATCGATCTTTCGGCCTCGCCGTCCGCACCCGGAGTCCTGCGATCAAACTGCTTCCGGCCTCACTCGGCGATCGATCCCGGACCGCGCTCGACCGCGAGGTCGACGGACCTGGGCTCGCCTTCGAGGTCGGCGACGACCCGCTCGACCACGGTCTCGGCCTCGCTCGTGATCGCTGGCCTGATCTTGTCGACCACCCACCCCAACGAGGCGAACCGCGGCAGGCTGATCGTGTTCTCGTTGGCCGACCCGGGGTCGTAGGCGACTTCCATCGAGACGCGGGACGCGGCCGTCGCGTCCGCCGGGGCGTCGTCGGGGAGCTCGTCGAGTCCCTCGACCCGCCACCGGCCGCTGGCGTCGAGGTTCTCGACGATCCGCCACTCGATCCGGTTCGGCGGGTCGACCTCGGTGACCTCGCTTTCGACGGTGTAGGTGAGCTTCCACCACGCAAACCGGAGCGCGTAGCGGGTCCCCGCGCCGCCGTCGCCGCTCCGGCGGACGACGTCACTGAGGTGCTCGGAGTACGTCGCGTACCGCGGAAAGTCAACGAGAAAGTCGTAGGTCTCCTCCGGCGGCAGATAGACGACGGTACTGACGACGAGTTCGTCCACGACAGGTCCTTTGCTCCCGGCGATGAAAGCGTTGCGGGCGGCGATCGGATCCGGCGGCTCCCGTCCGACGTCACGGCCCGGCAGCCCGAAAGTCGGGGCCGGAACCCGGGCCCGGAACTCGGCGGCGAATCCCTCCTCGTCCGCGCCGGCCGTGGACACGTCGGTCGCCTCGATCGTGTCAGCGGCAAGCGCGAGCGCGGTTCCGCGGTCGGCATCGGTGAAAAGCGAGACCGAGCGGTCGGCGCGGTCCCACGCGACTGCGACGCCGTCATCGGTCTCGGTGACGTTCACGGTGACTCCGGCGACCTCCTCGGTGGTGGTGTTGCCGTCCGGCGCGTCGCCCTCGGCTGTGGTGGCGACGAGCGTTACGTTCGCCGGCCCGTCGTATCGGGTGATCACGGTCTCGCCGCCGAACGCGGCGATCCGTCCCTCCGAGAAGGTGTAGGAGTCGTTTCCGAGTTCGGGCACGGTCGTGCTGGTGGCGTTCTGAAGCGGCGCGAACGAGTCGAAAACGGTCCCCGACTCGGACTCGGGCGGCCGGAACGTGCTGTCAGCGACGCTGACGTTGAACCGGGTCTCGGTGTACTCGACGGTCATCGTGGCGTTCGGCCGGTTGTACTCGCTTTTGAGTACTGTTGCGGAGTCGACACCGACCCAGTGGGTGATGGTGCCCTCGCGACTCCCGTTGTCGGGTTCGACCGAAACGACCCACGCGTCGGTGCCGTCGACGGACTCGCGCCCGGTTCGGGTCGCCGTGGTGTTCTCATCGGTCCAGTCGAAGACGAGCGACCGGAGCCGCTCGGTCGCGTTCCGGGCGCTCTCGTTGTCGTACTCGTTGCCCGAGTGCTCGCCGGTCGCGTTGAACCCCGATGCGTGGTCCGTTCCGTTCGCGGCGTGGCTCCCGTTCGAGAGCACTCGCGTGATCCCGGTGCGCTCGTCGTGGATCCACGCGACGGTGCCGTTGGTTCCCGCGACTACGGTGCGGTTGTCGGCGGAGACGGACACCCGGGAGGCGTTGTCCTCGCCGAACGTGAACGAGGTGTTGTACTGCCGCTCAGCCGTGTCGTTTTCGACGGTCACCGTCGCCGCGCCGACGACGGTGTCCGCGGTCCCGTACCGCTCTTCGACATCGTCAAGAATGGCGTCGCCGGTGGGGTCGCCCATGTCAGCAAGCCCCAACCCCGCCACGGCGGCGACGCCGACGACGAGCAACACGCCGGCAACAACCACGGCGCCGACCGCGCCCCTGTCGTTTCCGTCGGTCTTTCGCATTA
>NZ_JAQCNJ010000052.1 GCF_028275055.1 Haloplanus sp. | reverse complement strand
GGGAACGGACGCGAGGCCTCCGACCGCCGGACGGCGCTCCGACGGCCGATCACACACGCAACGACCGAAAGAGAGATAGTATATGTGCGGGCGACAAAGTTCACATGCGTGATAATATATGAAGCCTAATCGTGTCGATTTTTTAGTCGACCTCGCGTACGGTCTGGTTATTCTGTTGTCCGTCGCGCTCATTCTTCTGATCGGCACCGGAGTTGGGGTCGCGTTCGGTATCGGGACGCTCGTCTCGTACGCCATCCACGTCGTCTGGAAGATGTCGCGGTTCGATCCCGAATGGATGACACGGGAGATGACGGAGAAAGTCGAAGAGACGATCACCGAGGAGGTGTCGGAGGAGGTCGCCGAAAACGTCGAGGAGACGATCACCGAGGAGGTGTCGGAGGAGGTCGAACGGACCGTCACCGAGAACGTCGAGCGGACGGTCTCCGAGGAGATGGACGACATCATCGAGCAGCTAAAACAGGTGAACGAACGCGTCGACCGCCGTCCCCGGGCCGACGAAATCGACGGCGAGGGCGACGAGCCGGAAGCGAAACGATGAGGGCCACACGACCGGTAGCCGACGCTCACGCATGATCGGCGCACTCCTGTTTGTCGGCTTCGGCGTTGCCCTGTTCGTCGGGTTCAACATCGGTGGCTCGAACACGGGACCGGCGTTCGGGCCGGCGGTCGGCGCAGGCGTCGTCTCGAAACTCGCCGCCGGCGTGCTCATGTCGGGGTTCTTTTTCATCGGGTCGTGGACCATCGGCCGGCGGGTAGTCAACACGCTCGGCCGGGAACTCGTCACCGACCCCGGCGTGTTCACCATCGAGAGCAGTATCGTCGTCCTGTTTTTTATTGGCGGGGCGTTGTTCGTCGGCAACTACGCCGGCGTCCCCGCCTCGACGTCGATGACGGCCGTCGGGGCCATCGCCGGCCTCGGCGTCGCGGCGGGTGAACTCAACTGGGCCATTATGGGTGAAATCGCCGTCTGGTGGATCGTCGCTCCTCTCGTTGGCTTCTGGGTTTCCGGCGTTGTCGGACGGTACTTTTACCCGCGTATCAACCGCTGGGTCGCCATCGAGAGCACCGACGGGGCGCTTCTGACACTCGATCGGTCGGGAGCCGTCCCGACGCCGAAACTGGGACCGAACACGACACGACGCGAGGCCGTCGGCGCGATGGTCGTCATCGCCATTGGCTGTCTGATGGCCTTCTCCTCGGGCACCTCGAACATCGCAAACGCCATCGCACCGTTGTACGGCGCGGGCGTGGATCTGAACCTCCTCATTCTGCTCGGCTGTGGGGCGGTCACGCTCGGTGCGGTCACCATCGCACGTCGAACGCTCGACACCCTCGGCAACGACATCACCGATCTGCCGCTGACGGCGGCCATCGTCGTCGCGATCATCTCCTCGGGTATCGTCATCGGTCTCTCGGCTATCGGTATACCCGCCTCCTTCGTCATCATCGCGACGATGTCAATCGTCGGACTGGGGTGGGGCCGGGCGACGCGGTCGATCACCGTCTCCGAGGGGGTGCGCGGCGAAAAGAAGCCGAACGTCTCGGTCGGGGCGCTGACGGCCGAGGAGCCGGGCGAGGAGACGCCCGACATCGGCGAGGAAGACCCGTCGGAGACGCCGAGTGCGGCCGAACTGTTCAACCCCGAGACAACGGGTCGGGTCGTTCTCATGCAGAACGTGGTGCCGATCCTCTCGACGGTCGGTGCGTACGCGACCTTCTACGTGTTGTTCCGGTTCTGGTGGTGACCCCGTCCCGAACCGGGAGGCTTTACGCCGCTGGCGTTCTCACGATCGGACGATGAGTACGGAGGAAATCGGGCGGCGACGGGCGTGGGTGATGGCCGCACGGCCACAAACGCTCCCGGCGGCCGCGGCCCCGGTCGCCGTCGGTGTCGGGCTGGCGGTCGGACGGGGCGTCGCCCACCCGCTGGCCGCCGCCGCCGCGTTCGTGGGGGCCGCGCTGATACAGATCGGCACCAACTTCGCCAACGACTACTACGATGCGGTTAAGGGCGCGGACACCGACGGCCGCGAGGGGTTCACGCGGGTGACACAGTCGGGACTCATCGCCCCCGAGGCGGTCAAGCGGGCCACCTACCTCACCTTCGGGGCGGCGATCCTCGTCGGCACGACGCTTGTTTACGTTGGCGGCCTACCGATCCTGATCGTCGGGCTGGTCTCCGTGGCCGCCGGTCTCGCCTACACCGGCGGTCCATACCCGCTTGGCTACCACGGGCTCGGCGACGTCTTTGTGTTCGTCTTTTTCGGGCTCGTCGCCGTCACCGGCACGTACTACGTCCAGGCGGCGGCGGTACTGTCGGAACCGCTCCCGGTGACCGTGCCGCCGGAGACGGTCCCGACCGTCGCGGTCGTCGCCAGTCTCCCCGTCGCCGCGCTGTCGACGGCGATCCTCGTCGTCAACAACGTCCGCGACATGGAAACCGACGCCGAGACCGGCAAGCGAACCCTCGCAGTCCGTGTCGGCTACCGTTGGAGCCGCGTCCAGTACGTCGCCCTCCTGGCGCTGGCCTACCTCGTCCCGCCCGTGGTGTGGCTCGGCTTTTCTGTCGCTCCCGTTGTCTGTCTCCCTCTCCTGACCGTTCCACTCGCCGCGTCGGTCGGCCGGACCGTCTGCACCCGCACCTCCGGCGAGGCGCTCAACCCCGCGCTGGAACGCACCGGCAAACTGCTCGCGGCACACGCCGGCCTCTTCGGGGTCGGACTCGCGGTGGGATTCTGATGGACCGTCGTGACTTTTCGCTCGCGCTCGCCAACCCGCTCGATACCGCACGCGGAACGATCGAGCGCCGTGAGGGGATTCTGATCCGGATCGGGCGGGGCATCGGCGAGGCGACGCCGCTCCCCGGCTGGACGGAGTCGCTTCCGGCGTGTCGACGGGCGCTCGATGCCGTTGACGCCGCACTGGACGGTGGCGGCGCGCCGGTCGTCCTCAACGGCACCGACGACGTGCCGCCCGACCCGTTGTCCGGGGCTCCTGACGCCGTCACCGACCCGTTGGCCGACGCGCCCGCGGCCAGACACGCCGTCGAACTGGCCGTTCTCGACGCCCGCAGCCGGGACACCGGACGGTCGTTGGCCGCGCTTCTCGCCGCGGAGCCGGCCACGTCGGTTCCGGTTAACGCGACCATCGGCGACGCGTCGGTCGCGGAGACTGTCGAGGCCGCACGCGAGGCCGTCGACGCCGGCTTCGACTGCCTGAAGATGAAAGTCGGCGTCGGCGATTTGGAACGCGATGTGGCGCGGCTTCGGGCGGTGCGAGCGGCCGTCGGGTCGGTCGACCTCCGGGCAGACGCCAACGGCGCGTGGGACCGCGAAACGGCCCACGAGGCAATCGACGCGCTCGCCGGAATCGATCTCTCCTATCTCGAACAGCCGCTTGCAGCGGCCGACCTCGCCGGCCACGCTGCCCTCCGTGACCGCGGGGTCGAGGTTGCACTCGACGAGACGCTGGCCGAGCGGTCGCCGGCGGCGGTCCTCGCCGCCGACGCGGCGGACGTTCTCGTTTTGAAGCCGATGGCGCTCGGCGGGCCAGCCCGCACCGTCCGGGTCGCACGCGACGCATGTGCGGCGGGCGTCGATCCCGTCGTCACGACCACCGTCGACGCCGCAATCGCCCGAACGGCCGCGGCCCACGCCGCAGCCGCCATCCCCGCCGTTCGGGCCTGCGGGCTGGCGACGGGGGACGCCCTCGAAGCCGACCTGGTCCCCGACCCGATCCCTGTTGCGGGCGGTCGGGTCACCGTTCCGGACGGTCCGGGAACCACCGTCGATGCCGTCGGGAGGCTGTTCGGATGAGCGGTGCCGTTATGCGGCTGCCGATCGGTGAAAACGTATGACGACCGGTCGCCTGCTCTTTGCGCTCACGTTGTTTGCGATGCTCGTGTTCATTCTCGGCATCGTCGTCGTCTGGGCGCTCTCCTACGGCCCGTTGTGATCACTCGGACCCCTCGTCGCCGTGTGTGACACCGTCACGACGGTCGGCCCGGAGCCGACGGATCGCCGCCGCGGTGTTCGAGGCGTCGTAGCCGAAGTAGACGGCGTCGGCGTACGCCTCCGCAACCGTCGTCGCGTCGACGAGGGCGTCGACATCCACCTCGACGGCGTACAGTTCGACGCCCAAGCGGGCGTCGAGGCCGGCCAGACGGCTCTCGAACCCGTTGGCGATGGTCTCGAGCCAGTAGGTGGTCCCGTAGGCGGTGTCGTAGATGGGTGCGACGAACTCCTCGACGTGTGGGGCGAGCGCCTCGATGTCGAGGCCGCTCCGGGCCCGGAGGTGACCGGGGTACGGATCCGGGTAGCAGGTGAGATAGAGGTCGCCGGGAACCCGTTCCCGGACCGCGGTAACGAAGTCGGTGACGACGGAGGCACGCCAGTCCTTGCGGTCGCCGAATCCACTCTCGGCGAAGCGGCGGTCACAGCGCTCACACCGACAGTAGCCGTCGCGGGGAAAGCCCACGTCGTCGAGTCGGAGGTCCGGCGATTCGGCGACACAGTCCTCGACGATTTCGAGAACGCCCTCGCGGTACCGGTCGTGGGTCGGGCAGACGTACGACCAGTCGAAGTAGGGTCTGTCGCGGGTCGCGGGCCGCCCCTCGGCGTCGACAGCGGCCATATCAGTGTCGTCGCCGACGGCGGCGTTGTCGCCGAACGTCGACACCATGTTGACACCCGTCGAGAGTGGGGCCGCCGCCCGGCCGGTCACGTCTTTCACCTCGTAGAAGCCGGTGTCGAAGGTCGACCACTCCAGTTCCTCGGCGTTTCGCGTGACGACCCCGTACATGCCGGTCGTCTGGCAGTACGAGCGCGTAGCGGGTAAATGGCGCGGTGGGCGAACCGCATTAAAAACCGGGCGGTCGTTACTCGTCGACGTCGACTTCCACGGGGTTCTTATCGCCCGAGAGCAGGACGTAGCCGATCGCAAGCAGTGCCAACACGAGGATGAACTTCGTCTTACCGGACATGTCATGTCGTTGGACCACCGCTCACAAAGCGGTTTCGCCTACACCCCGGGCGTCGATACGCTCTGCCACATCGCCTTCGCGGACGATGGTGCCACAGTACGAGCACCGAACGCCGTTGTCGAACACCTCGAACTCGGTTCGGACGGGTTCGTCGGCGTTCGTGATGCAGTTGTGGTTCGGACAGACCAGAATGCCTGTCACCGAGGTGGTGCGTTCCACCCGGTTTTTGTCGACCACGTCGAAGTCGCGGATGATATTGATCGTCGCTTCGGGGGCGATCAACGAGAGCACGTCGACCTCCGACTGACTGAGTTCGCGTCCCTCCACTTTCACCACGTCCTTTCGACCCAATTTGTCGCTGGGGACGTTCATCCCGATGCTGACCGTCTCATCGCCCTCCCCGTCGATGCCCAGGATTGCGAGCACGTTCAACGCCTGCCCGCCGGTGACGTGGTCGATAACGGTGCCGTCGCGGATCTTGCTGACGCGGAGTTCCTCGTTCGTGTCGCTCATCGGTCGCCTCCAAGCAGGATGTCCAGTAGCGCCATGCGGACGGGGACGCCGTTGTGTGCCTGTTCGAAATACCTCGCACGCGCCGTCTCGTCGACCTCCGGTGCGATCTCGTCGACCCGTGGGAGCGGATGCATCACGGTCAGATCGGGGTGAGCGTCCGACAGCGTCCCGTTGTCGATGCGGTACTCGCCGGCGACGGCGCGGTACTCCCGTTCCTCGGGGAAGCGTTCGCGCTGGATGCGTGTGACGTACAACACGTCCAACTCCGGAAGTACCTCCTCAAGACCGGTGTGTTCGCGGACCTGCGCGCCCGCCTCGTGGAGGTCGTATCGGACGTTCCGGGGGAGACGCAGACTCTCCGGACTGATGAAATGTTGACGCACATCGAAGTTGGTCAGGGCGTGGGCCAGCGAGTGGACGGTCCGGCCGTACTTCAGATCACCCATGATCCCCACGGTGATGCCGTCGAGACCGGCGTTCTCGCGGATCGTATACAGGTCGAGCAGCGTTTGACTCGGGTGCTGGCCCGCCCCGTCGCCCGCGTTCACCAAGGGGACATCGACGAACTCGGAGGCGAGTTTCGCGGAGCCCTCGCTCGGGTGGCGAAGCACCATCGCGTCGGCGTACCCCTCGATCACGCGGACGGTGTCGGCGAGGCTTTCGCCTTTTTTTACGGACGAGGACTCGACCGACCCCATGTCGATCGTCTCGCCGCCGAGGCGCTTCATCGCCGACTCGAAACTCATCTTCGTCCGGGTGCTCGGCTCGAAAAAGCAGAGCGCGAGAACGTGGCCGTCGTGACTCCCGTGGCCTGCTCTCCCCGCGGAATCGACCGATTCGGCGCGGTCGAGCACCGCCTCGATGTCGTCCCGAGAGAGGTGGGCCGCGCTGATGAGGTGGTCCTCCAACATTACCTGTGTGAGCCACCCGCGTCGTCTTGAATCCCCCGGGACGGATCGCTCGGTTTAGGGCCAGTTGCCCGCGTCGGTGAAGGCGTCGATCACCCGTTCGAGGGCAACGACGTACGCCGCGGTTCGGATGTCCGGCACGTCGTAGGACTCGTAGGCCTCGACCAGTCGGTCGAACGCCTCGGTGATGACCCGTTCGAGTTCGTCGTTGACGCGGGCCTCAGTCCACGAGAACTGTTGTCGGTTCTGCACCCACTCGAAGTAAGAGACGGTCACGCCCCCGGCGTTGGCGAGAATGTCGGGAAAGACGTAGACATCGCGGTCGGTGAGGACGTTATCGGCGTCGGGAGTCAGCGGGCCGTTCGCCGCTTCGACGATCACGTCGGCCCGCACGTCGCGGGCGGTTGCCGCATCGACGGCGTTCTCCAGAGCCGCCGGCACCAGGAGGTCGACATCGGCGGCGAGCAGTTCCTCGTTCGACAGTTCGCGATCCGCGCCGGCAAATCCACCGACTGCGCCGGTCTCCCGCTTGTGTGTCGTCACCGCACCGATGTCGAGTCCGTCCGTGGCGTAGACGCCGCCCCGCGAGTCGCTGACGGCGACGACCGACGCGCCGACATCGTCGAGGAGTCTCGCTGCGACCGATCCAGCGTTGCCGAACCCCTGTACCGCGACCGTCGCACCGTCGATGCCCCGGCCGAGGTAGTCGAAGGCCTCCCGGGCGGTGAGCATCGTCGACCGGCCCGTCGCCGCGACACGGCCGGCGCTTCCCCCCGAAGACGGAGCCTTTCCGGTGACGACGCCGGGTTCGGACGTCCGTTCCAAGGTTTCGTAGGTGTCTTTGATCCAGTTCATCTCCCGTTGCCCGGTGTTCACGTCGGGCGCGGGGATGTCGCGCTCCGCACCGATGAGCGGCCGGAGTTCGACGGCGAACGCGCGCGTGATCCGTTCGAGTTCGCCCGCGGAGTAGCCCCGTGGGTCGAACGCGATGCCGCCTTTTGCGCCGCCGTACGGGATGTCCACCACGGCACACTTGTACGTCATCCATCCGGCGAGCGCCCGCACCTCGTCCTCGGTGACGTTCGGGTGGTACCGGATCCCGCCCTTGTACGGTCCGCGGTCGCCGTTGAACTGCACCCGGTAGGCGTCGAACTGTTCGATCGATCCGTCGTCCATATCCACCGAAAGCGTCGTCGACAGCACGCGCTCCGGGTGTTTGAGCCGGCCGATCACGCCGTCGCCGGCATCAACGTAGGCGGCCGCGTCATCGATCTGTTCTTTCAGGCTCTCGAACGGGTTGATGTCCGGCATCTGGTGTCCGATTCACCCCCGATGAATACAGTCTTTTCGACCTGACAGACGCGTCACGGCTCACGCCACACCATGCCGGGCCACGCCACTGCCGCCGTGGTCCGCGACTCACGCCAACACGACACCGATCGTGAGAACGTTCACTGCCGCCGCGCCGAGCCACGGGACCGCCAGTGCGGCGGGGACGAGTCCGCGGACGGATTCGGGAAGCAGAACCCAGCCACCGACGGCGACGGCGAGTGCCGCCCCCTTTAGGAGCGCGATGGCGGGGACGACGCCGATGCTCGCGATGAGGCCGGCGGCGACGGGGTTGCGCTCGGTCAGACCGATACCGATGCCGTAGACGGTGAGTACGGCGTCTAGAACCGATCCGACGACGACGGCGGCCCAGAGCGGCGTGGCGTAGGTCGTCGTCAGGGTGGCGACGCGGGAGGCCAGCGCACCGCCGACCGCCGGGCCAACCGTCTCGGATTCCGCGGCCCGACCGGGGTCACTCGTTGCCATGCGTTATCGGTGGCACACCATAAAAATGAGTATACGCCGCTTACACCGTGGAAATGACTCGTTTCCACCGGTCAACGAGCCATTGTAGCCTTACTCGAGTGTCGATTCCAGCCGGTCGACCAGTGACGCGTTACCCATATACACCGGCGTTCGGTCGTGGAGACCGTCCGGGTCGACGTCGAGTACCGATCCCGTTCCGTCGGACGCCCGGCCGCCGGCCGACTCGATCACGTAGCCCACCGGGTTCCCTTCGAACTGGAGCCGGAGTTTGCCCGACGGCGCCGATTCCAGTGTGGGGTACGCGAACACGCCGCCGTAGGTGAGCACCTGATTCACGTCGCCGATCATCGCCCCGCCGTACCGGAGCTTGAGTTCGGATTCGATCTCCTCGGCGTACGCGGCGAACTTCCTCGGCCAGTCCGGAACGCGCCCGCCGAAGCCGTACACCGTCGGGTCGTCGGGGAGGGTGACGGCCTCGCGGAGCGGTGTCGCCGATCCGTTCTCGATCAGGTACTCCGTGACCGATCCCGCGTGGGCGAATGCCATGGTCGTGATCGGGCCATAAAGAACGTAGCCCGCGGCGATCAGATCCCGGCCGCGGGCGGGGAGAGGCGCGTCGTAAACGCCGACGATGGTCCCCATGACGTTGTTGGGTTTGAGGTTCGAGGAGCCATCAAGCGGGTCGACGGCGACCGAAAGTCCCTCGCCGACGTCGACGACGCCGCGTTGCTCCTCGCTGGCGTACTCGCCGACGCCGTCGATGCCGCCGAGTCGCTCCTCTAGGAGGTCGTCGGCGTACTCGTCGGCGGCCAGCCGCCGGTCCCCGGAGGGGTTTTTCTCCTCGCCCTTCTCGCGGCGGCCGGGGAGACCGGCCCGAACACCGGGCGCTGCCGCGGCCAGCGTCTCGCGTACCGCCGCGACCGTGTCGGATCGGTCCATCAGTCGTCGGCCACGAGGGCGTCGTTCGTCGCCAGCGCCTCGTCGACGGACGCCTCCTCGAAGATGACGGCTTCGAGACCGTCGAGGAGAGCCTCGGGGTTCTCCCGCTGGAACACGTTGCGCCCCACCGCGAGCCCCGACGCGCCGGCGCTGACCGCCTCGGCGACCGTCGAGAGAAACGCCTCGTCGCTGGTTTTCGATCCGCCGCTCATGACGACCTTCATCTCCCCCGCGTTGTCCACGGCCCACTCCATCGCGTCCGCGGAGCCGGGATACTTCACCTTCGCGATGTCCGCACCGAGTTCCAGCCCGAGGCGGGTGGCGTAGGCGATGGTTTCGGGGCTCGTGTCGTCTCTCAACCCCTGTCCGCGTGGATACGACCACATCACGACGCCCATGTCGTGGTCGCGGGCCGCCTCCTGTGCGTCACGGAACTCCTCGGCCATGTCGACCTCGTGGTTGGAGCCACCGTACAACGTGAAGCCGATGGCGTCGGCCCCAACCTCGGCCGCGTACTCGACCGACCAGTTGACCGCCGAGTCGGGTTCGCCCATCCAGAGATTACTCGTGCCGTTGAGCTTCGCCAGAAGCGTTACGTCGTTCTCGTAGGACGGGTAGTACGCCTCGGCGACACCCTTCTGGACGGCGACAGCCGTCACGGCATCATGGGTGCCGACGTCGAACACGGTCGCCGGGTCGCTGGTTTCGGGAACCGAATCGAAGTCGACCGGTCCGTGCTCGAGGCCGTGGTCGTACGCGAGAATCAGTGCCTTGCCGTCGCGGGTGATCGCGGAGTCGGCGCCGGGGATCATGTACTCAAACGTTCCGGCAAAATACCACATAAAGCGTGTGGTCGGCGGTGCGGTTTCGAGTGGCGCCGGCTCGTCGAGGGTCGGGTTCGTCGGAAGCCACGACCCGACACGGGACACGCCGGGCGTGTGGGGTCGGAGCGAGCGGGCGACACCCCGCGGTGTCGACACGATGGGGAGGCCACCGTTGAGGCGGGACGGCGACGGATGCTGTGGATCGACACGCTCCCCACGGCCCCGGGTCGTCCTACTCGCTGTCGACGAACTCGATGGCCGTGACCTCGAACCGAGCACCGCCGTGGTCCGTGTCAACCACCGAAACGTCCCAGCCGTGAGCGCCAATGACGGACCGAACCACAGAGAGACCGTACCCCGTCCCGTCCTCACGGGCCGTGTACCCGTGGTCGAACACCCGGTCGCGATCACCCTCGGGAATACCGGGACCGTCGTCTTCGACGTAGAAGCCGTGCTGAAGCGCCCCGATCCGGACGGTGACATCGTCACCGCCGTGTTCGGCGCTGTTCCGTAACAGGTTCTCGAACACCTGCACCAGCCGGTCGGGGTCGGCCATCACCCTCGGGACCGCCTCGTACCGGAGTGTCGCCGTCTCGGGGAGCGCACCCGTTCTGGCGATCTCGAGAACGGTGCCGATGTCGGTCGGTTCGGGCTGTTCGACCACCTGCCCTTGTCTGGCCACACGGAGCAGGTCATCGACGAGTCGCTCCATCCGGTCGGTCGTCCGCTCGATCACCTCGATGTGTTTGTCGTCGCCGGTCCGCTTGTACTGATTCAGGTGGCCGCTGAGGACGTTGAGCGGGTTTCGAAGGTCGTGGCTGAGAATGTCTGTGAACTCCTTCAGCCGATCGTTCTGTCGTTCGAGCATCCGCTCGTGTTGTTTTCGCGTGGTCGTGTCTTGGACGATGACCGCGTAGCCGTCGAACTCCTCGTCCGACAACGACGAAATCGTGCAGGTGCCCCAAAACACCGACCCGTCGGCTCGTTCGTGCCACCTGTTGGACTCGACGGGTCCGTCCGTCGTCTCGGCGAGCAGATCCTCTGCGGGAGGTGGCTCCCCCCGTTCCTCGGCAAAGAGCATCCCCAGTCGACGGCCGGTGATATCGTCGGCGTCGTAGCCGTAGAAGCGCTGTGCGACCTCGGGCCACATCGAGATGTGTCCCTCGGCGCCGAGCATGAACAACGCGTGGTCGGCCACCCCCTCGAGCAGTTGTTGGTACGTGTCCCGCACTGTGGTGCCACTCACATCGGGTGTTGGTCGTCTGCACGTAATAATGACTTCTAAATTGAGTGTCATGGTTTTTTTGATAAATCGGGTCACACGTGCCTGCCCGCATCGGCACACCGCCCCCACGAACCGGGGGCTCGCCTTTGCCGGTCGAACTCGCGGGTCGCGGGTCGTGGGTGAGCCGAGTGTACGGAGCGGGGCCCGTCCGGGCTCCGGCGACCGGTCCGACGGGACGCTACCCTTACAACCCTACCACGCGGAGGAGTGACCATGCGTGACCTACAGGATATCGACACCGTCGGTGTCGTCGGCGCTGGGACGATGGGAAGCGGCATCGCACAGGTTGCCGCGACCGCCGACTACGACGTCGTGATGCGGGACATCGAGCGGTCGCTGATCGACGAGGGGCTTGACCGCATCGACGACAGCCTCTCCCGATTCGTCGAGAAAGAACAGTTGTCGCGCTCGGAGGCCGACACGGCCGCCGACCGGGTTACCGGGACGACCGACCTTGACGACCTGGCCGACTGCGACTACGTGGTCGAGGCCGTTATCGAGAACATGGAGATCAAGCGGGACATCTTCGCCGACCTCGATGCCATCGTCGACGACGACGTCGTGGTGGCGACCAACACGTCGACGCTCTCGATCACCACCATCGCCTCGGCGACCGACCGCCCCGAACTCGTCGTCGGTCTCCACTTTATGAACCCCGCACCGATCATGGAGGGTCTCGAACTCGTCGTCGGCGAGCGCACGAGCCCCGAAACCGTCGCTCTCTCACACGACTTCGCCGAGGACCTCGGGAAGACGACGTGGGAATCCGACGACAAACCGGGCTTTGTCGTCAACCGAGTGCTGATGCCGTGGATCAACGAGGGGATCCGTGCCTACGACGAGGGTGTCGCGGGCAAAGCGGACATGGACGCCGGCCTGAAACTCGGCACGAACGTCCCGATGGGACCGCTCGAACTCGCCGACCACATCGGCCTCGACGTCTGTCTCGACGCCAGCCAGACGCTGGCCGAGGAACTCGGCGACCGGTACAAGCCGCCCTATCTGCTCAAGCGGAAGGTCGACGCCGGTGATCTCGGCCGAAAAACGGGCCGGGGCTTCTACGAGTACGAGTAATTCGACGGAACGATACCGGCCCGCCACCCCCACGTCATAACGCGGTGGCCGACCGGCCACCGAGGGCTGTGTGGTCGACAGCCCCCCGTCCCCGAGAGGCTCCGTTGCCTGCCCGTCCTCGACGGCGGGTTGTGCCGGTGTCTGGGTGTTCGTCCGGGCCGTCACCGGACCGACGATGCCGGGGGCTACGGTGACACCCCCGTCCCCCGAGCGGGACCGCCTGCTTCTCTCGGGTGCGCCGTCGGGCGTGTCGGCGCGGACGCTCGCCCGGCGTGTGTCTCCGGACAGCGGACGGGATGGCGTCCGACGGGCCGTGATCGAGACGGGTGCTTTTTATTCGCTCTCAACGAGGTCCCAACCGATGGAAGTCGCCATCCTCACCGTCGGCGACGAGGTACTGGCGGGCGATACGGAGAACACGAACGCGACGTGGCTCGCCGGCCGACTCACCGACGCTGGCGCGACGGTTGAGCGGATTCTCACCCTCCCGGATGACCGCGATGCCATCGCGGCCGTCGTCCGCGGCTGGCGCGAATCCTTCGACGCCGTCGTCGTCACCGGCGGCCTCGGTGGAACCCACGACGATGTGACCGCAACGGCCGTCGCCGACGCGTTCGGCCGCGGCCTCACAGTCGACCCCGCCGTTCGGGAGGACGTGACCGAGACGGCAGCGGCCTACCGGGAACGCAGCCCTGACCTCGTCGAGGCTCATGACCTCGATCTCGACCTCGACGTGGACGCGTGGGCCGCCCTCCCGGCGGGTAGTCGCCCGCTGATCAACCCCGAGGGACTGTGCCCCGGTTGTGTCGTCGAGAACGTCTACGTTTTCCCGGGCGTGCCGGCGGAGATGCGTGCGTTGTTCGACCTCGTGGCGGCCGAGTTCGGCGGCGACACCGTTTCCAGAACGCTGTACACCCCACAGCCGGAGGGATCGATGATCGACGTTCTCGCGGGCGTCCGTGACCGCTTCGACGTGACGGTCGGAAGCTACCCGAACACGGAGGGACACAACCGGCTGAAACTGACGGGAACCGACGCCGAAGCCGTCGCGGCGGCGGTCGCGTGGCTCCGAGACCGTGTCGACGTCGTCGACGCCGGGTGAGACGGCCGACCGTTCGTCAGTCGAGGCGGTCCGTTCCGGGTCGGGACGCCCCGACCCGGCCGTGCGAGAATCACGACTGATTCTGCGGGCCGTGCGTTTAATCCCCCGCCGTCCATCCGTTCGGGCGATGATCGAGGCAGCGGCCCTCCGCAAGACCTACCGCGACTTTCCTGCGGTCGTCGGGAGCACGTTCGAGGTGGATCGGGGCGAGATCTTCGGCATCGTCGGTCCCAATGGCGCCGGCAAAACGACGACCCTAAAGATGATCGCCGGCCTCGTTGACCCGACGGCCGGTGCCGCGACCGTCGCCGGGTTCGACGCCGCCGACCCAGAGATGCGACGGTCGCTCGGCTTTCTGCCCGAGGAGTCGCCGTTGTACGAGGACATGACCGCGCGGTCGTATCTCCGCTTTTTCGCCGATCTCTACGACGTGCCCGCCGAAACCGCGACCGAACGGATCGAGCGGAACTTGGATCGTCTCGAACTCGACCACCGCGACCGCCGCCTCGGCGACGTGTCAAAGGGGATGAAACGCAAAGTCGCCATCGTGCGATCGCTGGTGAACGATCCCGACGTACTCGTCTACGACGAACCCGCAAGCGGCTTGGATCCGCTGACCACCAACTACGTTCTCGAGTTCGTCCGCGAACTGCGCGACGCCGGCAAGACCGTCCTGTTCAGCGCACACAACCTCTACCACGTCGAGAGCGTCTGTGACCGCGTCGCGATCATGAACCACGGCGAGATCGTCGCCCGTGGCACCGTCCCCGAGATCCGCGAGCAGTACGGCACCACCGAGTATCGCGTGTTCACCTCCCGTCCCGTACCCGACGCCGATACGGAACCGGACGGCGACCGTCACGCCGTCACCGTCGAGGATATGTCCGCAGTCGAGCGGATCCGGGAGCAGGCGGCCGAGCGTGGGGGCGAGGTGGTCGATATCCGGACCCGCGAGCCGAGCCTCGAAGAGATCTTTCTGGATCTGGCGGCCGAGACCGACGGTCTCCGAGGGAAACGGTGAGCGACCGGTCGCCCGCGACGTGGCTCCGGTCGGCCGTCCGGCGTGCCGGCGAGGCGGCGCGATCGGTCGGCCGCATCGCCCGGTGGGAGACACGCCGGAGTGTCGGCGTTCTCGACCGGCGGACGGCGATCCTTGGCGTTCTCGCGCTCCTGGTGGCTGGTGCCGTGGGCGGCGCGGCACTCGTAGGTGGCGGCGCCCTCGACCGCGACATCTACCGGGTCGGCGTGGCCCCCGACAGCCCGTACCACGACGTGGTCGTGGAAGACCCCGCGCTGACCGCCCGGGCCCCGGATCCGAACCAACTCGGCCGGGGGACCGAGGTGGTGATCCGGGATGGGCGGTTCTACGTCGCCGACTCGGCGAAAGCACGGGCCGCGCTGTCGACGCTCCGTGACGCGGTGGGGAGACAGAACCTCGACCGGATGGGTGCAGAGGAGAACACCTCGGCCGCGTTCCCGGTCGTCGTGACCCTGCGCTACACCGACCGGGGTGGCGAAACCCCGACCGACGGCGGTGGATCCAACGGAGACGGTGACGCTGTGGGTGGGACGAGCGCCGATGGTGACGACACCGACACGGCACCGAGCGACGGCACCACGGCCGAACCGAGCGGCGGCCTCGACACGGACGGCGCGACACGAGACGGCCCGGTCGGCGTCCCCTCGCTCGGTGCCGCGGGCGGACTGCTGGGCGGCGGTGACTCCTCCGGGTCGCCGGCCGACATCTCGCCGCCCTTTCCGTTCGCGTCGCTCGTTCTCGCGTTTCTCTTTTTCGTCCCGATGAACTTCGTCATCCAGCCGTACGGCAGTACGATCCTCAACGAGCGGATCAACCATCGGGGCGAACTCCTGTTGGTCACGCCCGTCTCGCCGTCGGCCATCGTCGCGGGGAAGACGCTCCCGTATCTGGGCTTGCTCGTCTCGGTGACCGCGCTCATCACGCTCGCCATCGGCGGCGGCGTGACGAGCGTCGCCGCCGTCGCTCCCGTCGCGACACTCTTTCTCGCCGCCACGTTCGTCGGGGCCATGTTCGCACGCTCGTTCAAGGAACTCACGTTCGTCACCGTCTTTGTCTCCGTTTTCCTCACCTCCTACGCGTTCGTGCCCGCCATCTTCACGAACGTCACGCCGATCGCGCTCATCTCGCCACTGACACTCGTCGTCCGGGATCTCCAAGGCGTCGGCGTCACGGCCGCGGAGTACTGCTTCTCGACCGGCCCCTTCTACGTCGGCTCGACCGTTCTCTTCGCCCTCGGTATCGGCGTCTACCGAGAGGAGGACATGTTCACCCAGCGACCGGTGCCCCTGAAGTTTCTCGACGCGCTCAACAGCCGCATCACCCGCCCCCGCTCCGTGGCGTTGCTGAGCGCGTTCTCGATTCCGTTCGTCTTTATCGCCGAACTCCTGGCTATCGCCGTCCTGTTCGTGCTTCCCGGGACCGTCTCGGTGCCGCTCCTACTGGTCGTCGTCGCGACGGTTGAGGAGGTGGCCAAAAGCGTCCACGTCTACGCCGCCGTCCGCGGGCCGTTCACCGACCGTCGCACCGACGAGTTCGCTCTCCGCCTCGGGGCGCTGTCCGGACTCGGCTTCTTTCTCGGCGAGAAGTTCACCGCGGTCGTCCAGTTCGTCGGTCTCCCGGACCTCGAACTGGGGCGGGCGGCGTTTGTGTCCGTCGGCGACGGCCCGACACTCGCCATCGGTGTCCTCCTGTTGCTCGCACCGCTTGTTCTCCACGCGACGACCGCAAGCGTCGCCGCGCTGGGGGCGAGACGCGGTCGGTACGCGTATCTGGCGGCGCTCGTTCCCGCCATCGGGATTCATGCGGCGTACAACCTCGTGGTGGTGACCGCCATTGCGTGACCCTCGTCTCGTTATCGCACGGCGGGAGCTTCGAACCCTTCGTTCGGAGAAGACCATCGTTCTTGCCCTGCTCATCCAACTGTTCATCGCCGCATTCTCCTCCTTTCTCGTCGTTGGCCTCGTTTCACTGTCCGATCCCGGCAGCGCCGACGGCTTCGAGACGACCATCGGCGTCACCGGCGACGCGCGTGACGACCTCCTGCGTGTCGTCGACGAACAGCCGTCGATGACGGGGGTTGCGTACGACTCCGAGTCGGCGGCACGAACGGCGTTCGAGACGGGAAGCGTCGACGCCGTTCTCCTCGCCGACCGCCGGGCCGGCCGGGTGTTCGTGACGGCAACGGCACCCGATAACAACGTCCAAACGACCGTGATCGTCGTCCAGTTGCGCGACACCCTGTCGGCCTTCGAGCGGAGCGAGCGCGCTGATCGGTCGGCGTCGTTGTCGTCGACGCCGCTTGACCTCCCACCACGGACCCGTTCGCCGCCGTACTACGGGTTCACCTACACCGTGTTGCTCCCTCTGCTGTGTTTCCTCCCCGTGTTTATCAGCGGGTCCATGACGGTCGATTCCCTGACCGAGGAGTTCGACCGGGGGACGCTCGAACTTCTCCGGGCCGCGCCAATCTCGATTGTCGACATCGTCGACGGTAAGGTGTGGGCCGCCGGAGTGCTTGCCCCGGCACAGACCGCGTTGTGGATCGGCCTCCTCGGGGCCAACGGGACGACCGTCCGCCACCCGGTCGCCATTCTCGTCGTCGTCGCCGCGCTGGCGCTGTTGGTGGTCACGCTGGGAGCGACCATCGCCCTGCTCGCTCCCGACCGCCGGGCCGCGCAGTTTCTCTACTCTGTCGGTGTTCTCGCGGCCTTCGGCGGAGCGACGCTTCTCCCCTCAAGTCCGGTCACGACCGTCGCCCGACTCGCCGTCGACAGCGTCGGCCCGGCGTACCCGTTCGTCGTCGCGGGCTACCTCGTCGTCGGCTGTGGCAGCTACCTCCTGCTCCGCCAAGCGGTGCCACGGGCCGACGTGTCCGGGCGATGACCCCGAAACACACACAAGGCCCGCGGCAAAGAGAACGTATGGGTCTTGGAAGCACGGCGAAGAAGCTCCAACAGGTCACCGACATGGCCGAGGACGTGTACGGGCGAATGAACCAACTCCGGGAGCGGGTCCGCGAGATGCAACAGACCGTTGTCGAGACGCGCGATCAGGTCGACGAGATAAACCGCGAACTGGCAGAACAGCGAGCTATCGTCGAGGCGCTTGCCGAGAAAGAGGACATCGACGTGGCCGCCATCACCGCGGATGTCCACGTCGTTGACGCCGAAGCGGTCGCAGGTGACGAGGACGAAGCCGAGGCCGCCGAAAACGGCGACGCGAGCGAGAGGCCGACCGACGCCTAACCGTGATCACCTGAACTCGCCGTAGGCGCGTTTGAGACAACGGTTCTGGACGACGGTTAGGCCGGCGTCGCGGGCGCGGGCCGCCGCGTCGTCATCGCGGACGCCGAGTTGGAGCCAGAATCCACACACGTCTCCGCGGGTCGTCGCCCGCTCGATCACCGCGTCGGCGATGGCACTCACCTCCTCGCTCGGCCGGAACACGTTGACCAGGTCAACGTCGATGGGCACGGCCCCGAGGTCGTTGTAGGCCTGCCGGCCTACCACCGTGTCGTGGTTCGGATTGATCGGGATGATATCGTACCCTCGGTCGACGAGATACGCCGGCACGTCGTGGGCCGCCTTACCCGGCGTCGCGGAACAGCCAACCACGGCCACCGTCTCCGCGTCGAGCAACTCGTCGATGTGGATGTCGGTGTCGGTCGAGTCGGTCATCTTATATTATCGACTGGCCCGTACGTGACGCCGCGGAATGAATCATACGCACACCAACACGCCCCCGCTACCGGGGGAGGTTGGCCGTTGGCTCGCCGTTCTCGTGGGTTTCGATGACGCCGTCGAATAACTGTTTGAGCGTGTTCATTGTTTTGTCGTCGTGTGCCCCGGAGTCGATGGCGTACAGGCCGAGACCGTCGACGCTCTGGACCCGGCCGGTAAAAACGTGGAGGAACCGGAAGACGGTCTGGAGGTCCGAGTACATGAGCAGTGTCGACAACGAGTCCAGCACGACCCGGTTGTATTGAATCCCCTGCGTCTCGTAAAACTCCTCGAGGAGCTCGGAGAATTTGATCCCGACGCCGGTCATATCAATCGGCGACGACGTGTACCGGACCTGCGGATCGTCGCGGGCCTCGTTGACACCCTGTTGACGGGTGACGCAGTCGACCACCGCGACGGGCCTGTCGGTGTAATCGAACCGCTTGGAGAGGTTCTCGAACACACGTTTTGCGCCATCGGTATTGCTGACGACGATAACCCCCTCGTCGTTGCGGACGCCTGTGGCGAGGATGTCGAAGGCGAGGCCGGTTTTGCCGGAAAGCGCAGGACCGGAGAGCAACAGGTTGGTTCCCTCCTCCACCTCGGCGTCCAACGGCGGGCCAAGATCATACATCTCGAACCCTCGCAGAGACTCCGACGAAAGGGAAACTCTCGGTCAACAGACAATACAGCTCGCCGAAGTTCATGAGGTAATGTAACAATATAGTGTGCGAGTAATATTCTTTTTGATTGTCCGAGAATCGAAGGATGAAGCGCCGATGCGTATGAACCACCGGCTGCCGGTCGAAGCCAAAACGACTCGGATGACGAACCGCGTCATTTAATATGGCCGCTCAACTCCATTCGAATGAGTGGGCGCTTAGCTCAGCCTGGACAGAGTGTCTGGCTTCGGACCAGATTGTCGCGGGTTCAAATCCTGCAGCGCCCATCTACCTACGTTCTCATCCAAATCCAACAGACAGCGTAGAGGTGTATATAAATACCCTCACCGAACTGACTGTTGAGTTGAACACGCTACGTGTTCCGGGTGGTCACGTCTGCCGATTTG
>NZ_JAQCNJ010000048.1 GCF_028275055.1 Haloplanus sp. | reverse complement strand
CCGGCCGCTCCCCTCCGGGTCCGTGGGACGACCCCCAGAGCGACGCGGTGTTCAACCCTCGATGCAGCGTAGCCAAACCGGCGAAGTGTGATTCGATGGCGGTCCCGAACGTGTGTCAGTGGGAGTCTTCAAGGGCCTCACTGACTGTTCCGTTGAGGTCCGCCAGTCCGAATCTGGCCCCCTCGGGGAGCGAACTGTCGGGGGCTTCGAGTCCGGGCTGGCCGTGTGCGTCGGGTTCGCCGACGATGACTGTCCCGACCATTCCGACGGCCTCGTGGGGCGTACAGAAGTAATCGTAGACGCCTTCCATCTCGAACGTTCGTTCGAAGGTCGCGCCCTCATCGGAGAGGAGTTCGCTATTCCACGAGTCTGCCGCGTCCGGGATCCTGAGCGGTCCATCGTTGTCAGGATGGTAGGCGGTCACGTCGTGACTCCCGCTTTCGAGCGCCCAGGTGACGGTCCCGCCGGGTTCGATCCAGACGACGTGTGGCGCGTAGTGCTGACCACTCCCCTCGGTCCGCATCGACACCGTCGCGGTCGCCGACGGTTCCTGTGGCGCACCGTCGTCGTGATCGTGGCCGTTCTCGTCGGTGCCCGCCTCGTCGTGGTGTTCTCTCCCGGTTTCGTCGTGGTGCTCCCCCTCGGTCGGCGTCGCCTCGCTACCAGCCCCGTCGCCAGTCCCAGTACACCCCGCCAGTCCCGCGATAGCGGCTGCACCGGTCAGTTGCAGCATACGTCGCCGGGTCGGCCGTGAGTCGTGTGTCATTACTGGTCACCTCGCATGTGGACCTACTCGTCGGGTGTATAACCTGGAATCGGTGATTTCGCGCCGCGCAAAATCCCCTCCGTGTTTAAATAGGTGCAGGCACCAACACGGAACTGAGAGTAGACGTGTGTGCCCCGAGTCACGGCCCGATGCGACGGACATCCTCACGCTGCTGGGTGACGAGTACGTCCAGGCCATCCTCGTGGCAACCAGTACGACGCCGAAGTCGGCCAAGGAACTCAGCGACGAACTCGGAACGGCACGCTCGACGATCTATGAAAAAACCGAACAGCTCGTTGCCCACGACCTGCTTGTCGAGCGAACGCGCATTATGAACGACGGGAGTCACCACAGCGTCTACGAGGCCAACGTCAAGCATCTGGATGTTGATCTCAACGCCGGCGATTTCCAGGTCCGTGTCCAGACGAGGGACACGCCGGCCAGCCGGTTTACGAACATCTGGAACGATATCCGGGAGGCCTGACGATGGTGCACCCTGAACTGGTGGTGGCGAAACTACTCACGATGGGGCTCGGGTTCCTGATTGCCTACAAGGCTTACCGGGGATACCGCGTCCACGACAGCGAGCCGATGCTGTACGTGGCAATCGGGTTTCTGCTGATCAGTTTCGGGGCCGTCATCGAGGGGGTACTGTTCGACGTTCTTGAGTTTTCCATCTTCCTCGCCGGAGCCGTGGCGACGACCATCGTCGCGCTCGGGATGGTGGTTATTCTGTACTCGCTGTACGCCGAACTGCCGCCGACCTAGCAGGGTGGGCAACGTGGTGAGTGGTTACGCGACAAACGGCGCCGAGCCGGAGCGGACACGATAGGGGAGGGCACGTCCGACCGTGGCGCGGATCCGACCCGCGTGTATCGCCTCGACGGCCGGGAAACGCCGTGGGTTTCCGCGTTGTGTCCGACGCCCTCCACGTCGACGGTGGCTGTCGTCTCCTCGACTGCGATGGCGTTCCAGATTGGGAGGCCATCCAGGTGCATCGGGACCGACGCCTCGGTCACCTCCGTACCGGGGCTGGGCGCCGAAAGTTCGTCGAGGCGTTCGTAGTCCTCAAGCGTCACGGCTATCAGCGTCTCGAAACCTTCGACCTCCGACTCGGAGAGGTCGATGTGGGGGTTGGCTGCCTCACCGCGGACCTCTGCAGGTGTCGGCGGCTGGATGTTCGGCGGCACCTCGGACGTAGTGTCGGATCAAATACAACGTCTAAGCATAAGTTCCCGCATCAGCTACAATATGTCCTATTTCTCCCGGTGGAATGGGGAGATGAAACCGTTTTGGGATACAGGTGAGGCATGCTCCAGCGCCGGTCGTCTTCGAGGTCCGTGACGGCAAGGGTGGCCGTCGTGGCGGGCGACGGTCCGGATGGGCGACCCGATGACGGCCACCCTATCACGCGACTGGCGCGTCGGCAACGGTCAGAACCCTCGATCCAGATACGCCGTCTCCCACTCCCCATCCTCGTCGACCGACTGTGCCCACTCGCTTCACTTCCAGATACGACCCGTGTAACGCCTCCTCCATCGCCGACGCCAGCAGGTCGTCCGATTCGAGGGTATCGAGCGCCTCGTCGAGCGACGCGGGGAGCCGTTCGATCCCCCGGCGTTCGAGGTCGTCGGCGACGGTGCCGGGGTCTCGGTCGACTGGATCGCCGGGGTCGAGGCCACGCTCGATGCCGTCCAGTCCAGCGGCGACGAGGCCGAGCTGTACGAGATACGGGTTGGCCGTGTTGTCGGCGGGCTTGAACTCGACGCGGGTCGTCGCCGCCGGGTCGTCCGTGCTGATCGAGGGGATCCGGACCATCGCCTCCCTGTTGTCGTGCCCCCAGCAGGTGTACGCCGACGCCCACATCCCGGGTACGAGTCGCTCGTAGGACTCGACGGTCGGCGCGGTCAGTGCGACCAGCGCCGGAGCGTGAGCGAGGAGGCCACCGACGAACTGCCGGCCGCGGTCGCTGAGCGGGTAGTGGCTGTCGTCGGCTGGGTCGTGGAGAACGTTCTCGGCGTCGCGCCACAGCGACAGGTGGACGTAACACCCGGTCCCCGGCAGTTCCGGAAACGGGTGGGGACGGAACGTCACGCCGACGTCGTGGTCGGCCGCGACGCCGGCGACAGTCTCCTTGAACAGGATCTGGCTGTCCGACGCCGCCACACCCGGTTCGTGGTCGACGACGAGTTCCTGTTGGCCCGGCCCGTACTCCGGATAGTACGCCGCCAAACCCATCCCTTGGGCCTTCAACGCGTCCACCGTCTCGAGGATGAGGTCGTGGACGCTCCGCATGCCGTCGGTGGAGAAACACGCCGTGTCGTCGAACGGAACGACGCCGCCTTCGGCGGTCTCGTTCGTGTAGTAGAACTCGCTTTCGAAGGAGAGTCGAGGCTCGTAGCCGTCGCCGCCGATGCCGTCGAGATACTCGCGGAGGCGTGCCCGAGGCCCGGCCGACCACGGCTCCCCGTCGATATCGTGGAGGTCGGCGAGCATGATCGCCACACGGTCGTCGTACGGGAGTTCGGTGAACGTCGACGGATCGGGGACGACACGGACCTCGCCGGCCGGCCCGTACCGACCGCCCGGCGCGAGGCGGTCAAGCGCGTTGAACGACTGCATCGCCCGGGTCATGTTTGCGCCCCCGTCGAGAACGCCAGGTAACGTCTCGCCGTCGACGACACGACCACGTGGTACACCGCTGTTGTTGACAAAGACGATCCGGATCAGTTCGATGTCGTTCGCGTCGACGCGTCGGAGAACGTCGTCCGCTCCGGTCATACGGCGACATGTCACCGGCAAATGAGTAATCCCCGTGCATACCGGCAACGTTGGGCATCGACCCGTGACACCGCCGGCGTTTCTACCCCTCGACGAACTCGACCCCGGTCACCTCGATGCACGCGCCGCCCGCGTCGCTCTCGGTCAGATCGACGGTCCAGCCGTGGGCGTCGGCCACCTGTGCGACGATGCTGAGGCCGAAGCCGTTGCCGTCCGCGTCGGTCGAGTACCCCGTGTCGAACACGTCGTCGCGGCGGTCCGGTGGGATACCTGGGCCGTCGTCCGCGACGTAGAACCCGTCGGGGAGCGGACCGACGGTGACCGCCACGGCCGCCCCGTCCGCTCTGGAGGGTCCCGGTCCCGCGCCGTCGTCGGCCTCCGGCCGACCGCTCGTGGCACCGTGTTCTACGCTGTTCCGCATGAGGTTTTCCAGCAACTGCTGCAGTCGACCACGGTCAGCCCGGATCGTCCGGTCGACGCGGATGTCGAGTGTCGCGGTCCCCGTCTCGACGTTCCGCCAGCAGTTCCGGCCGAGATCGTCGAGTGCCACCGGCTCCAGTTCCGTCGCCTCCTCGCCTTCGCGGGCCAACGTGAGGAGGTCGTCGATCAGCACGCTCATCCGCTCGTGTGCTCGCGCCACCTCGTCGAGGTGGGCACTGTCACACTCCGTGCGCGCGAGGTCCAGTCGGCCGTCGGCGACGTTGAGCGGGTTTCGGAAGTCGTGACTGACGACGCTCGCGAACTCCTCCAGCCGTTCGTTCTGTGCGGCCAGTTCCTGCTCTCGGCGCTTTTGCTCCGTCACGTTCTGTGAGACGGCCATTCCGGCGGTGATCTCGCCGTCGTCACCGTGGACCGGCAGGGTCTGGATCCGATAATGCTCACCCCGGAACTCCTGTTCGACCGTGTGTGTTCGTCCCGAGAGCGCCTCGCGGTAGTACTCCGCGAGTTCGTCGGCCAGAGCCGCCGGGAAGAGGTCGTCGACGGTCGCGCCCTCTATTTCGTCGGGTGAGAGGCCAACGTCGGAGAGTTCCGCGCCGCCGGCGAGAATGTATCGGAGGTCGTCGTCGAAGAGAAACACCGCCCCGTCGGGGAAGTTGTCGACAAACGTTCGGTACCGCCGCCGGCTCTCCCGGAGTGCACGCTCGCGGTCGATCCGGGACAGTGCCTCCTCGGTGTTCGCGGCGAGGGTCCGGGCAAGCGTCACGTCCGCCTCGTCGAACGCCGCCGGCTCCGTCGCCGCAACGTACATCACGCCGTGGTCGCCAAGCGGAAGGATGATCTCCGACCCGAACGAGGTGTCGTCGTTGTACCGACCGGGTTCGGTCGAGACGTCCTCGAACACGCGGACCTCGCCCGCCCGGAACGCCTCCCACGAGAGGCTCTCGCCCGGTTCGTAGACTGGGGGTTCGCCGACCACGTCGAGTGCCTCCTCGGTAACCGCCGCGGGAACGAGAGCGTCGCGCTCGGCATCGTACAGGTAGACGCTGTTTATCGGGAGCCCGAGAACGTCGCGTGCGGTTTCGACGGCGTGTTCCGCGACCGCCTCCTGTGTGGCGGCGCTCATCAGTTTCCGTGTGGCCTCGTGAAGCGCCTCGATGCGTCGCTCGCGCTCGCTACGGTCGGTGATGTCCTGAAACTGGGAGAAGACGGCACGCACGCCCCCGTCGTCGTCGGTGATGACGGTGGTGTACCACTCACAGACGAGTCGCTCGCCGTTCTTGCGCACGTTCTCGTCGATGCTGTGGTAGCCGCCCTCGGCCTCCTGTGGCGCCGACGCCACCGCCTCGACACCCTCGTAACTGGCGTCGGAGACGATCCGCTCCCACGTCTCGCCTCGGAGTTCCGACTCGGGGTAGCCGAGGATTTCCTCGGCGGCGTCGTTGACCCGCACGATTCGGAGGTCGTTGTCGTACTCGATGACACAGAGCGGCGACTGCTCGACGAACGTCGAGAGGCGCTCCCGGTAGGCTTCGAGTTCGATCCGGGAGCGATGTGTCTCGACCGCGGTCGCGATTCGGTCCGCGAGCGTGGCGTACGCCTCGGCTCCGTCCTTCCACGGGAGATAGTCGGTGACGCCGGCGGCGATGGCGTTGCTTGCGACCGCCTCCGACCCGTCGGCGGCCAGCAGGACAACGGGGAGGTGGGGACGCGATTCGCGAACGGATTCGAGCAGTTCGATTCCGGTCCGGTCGGGGAGTGCGTACATCGAGACGACACAGTCGGGATCGTCGGTGTGGAGAGATGCCACGGCATCGTCGACGCCGGTCGCCACCTCGACCGTGAACCGGTCGTCGGCCCGTTCGAGGCCGGACGCAACCCGGTCTGCGACCGCCGGATCGGCGGTATGGAGGACGTGGATCGTCTCAGGCGTCGCGTTCATTATCGTGGGTGCTAGTGCGTGACGCCGCAGTGTGGTATAAGTGGCGTGGTGGCGACGCTACTCCGTCCCGGCCGGTCAGCGTTCAGACCGGCCACGGTCGACACCGCAGTCCGTCCGTGCTCACGTTCGGAAGGTGTTACAGCCGACTCCACGCGGTTCGGATCGGTGTCGACGTGGAACGCGGTCGTCTCGGCCCGTTTCGCTCGTCCCACAGTTAAATATGAGCACGCGGGCGGGGCCACGCCGGAATCCTTAGGCCGGACGCTCCCCGAACCGGTTGTATGCGCCTGTTCCGGTCGGACGAACTCCTCGGTATCGCCCGGGAGACGGTGGATTTCGTCCTCGAAGCCTGCGAGGAGACTCACCCCGACGAGTATATGGGGTTTCTCCGAGCCGACGACGCCCGCAAACTCGATATCGACCGCACCGGGCAGGTGATCACCGACGTTCTCGTCATCCCCGGTACCGTATCGAATCCGGTCAGTGCGACGGTGAAAACGAGTATGAAACCAAACGACATGCAGTCCGTGGGGTCGGTCCACTCCCACCCGAACGGTGTGCTTCAACCGAGCGACGAGGACCTCGCGACGTTCGGGCAGGGGGAGGTCCACATCATCGTCGGCGCGCCGTACGGACGGGGCGACTGGCGGGCGTTCGACAACCGGGGCAAACCGACGGCGCTCGACATTCTCGATGTCGACCTCCCGGAGGAGCAGTTTTTCGATTTCACACAGGCGGATATCGACGCCGAACTGGCGGCTGAGGGCCGCCGCCGGGGTGTGGTCGACCCCGATCTTGACTCCGACGACGGCGACGACGGCGGTGGCGGGTTCCTCTCGTGGTTTCGGTGATGGGGCCGTTCGGCCGGCAGTCGGCATCGACGGGCCGGTCCATCGGCCGGCGGGAGCCACAGACTCATGACCGTCAGCCCCCTCAATACGCCGATGGCAGTCCCAGTACTCGACTCGTACGTGGAATCCATCGAGCGAATCCAGCCGAACCAGGCGAACAACTACGAGAACGCACACGGTGGAGAGGTGGTTCGGCTGATGGACGAACTGGCCGCCGTCGCGGCGATGACCGTCGCCGGCGAAACCTGCGTCACGGCCCACATCGGGAGCGTCGACTTTCTGAACCCCATCCCGGTCGGACACGTCGCGGAACTGTCGGCGTACGTCTACGACACCGGCACCAGTAGTCTCGAGGTCCGGGTCAACGTCGAGGGGCGCGACCCGCGTGAGGGTGAAACCGTAGCGACGACGGCGGCGTGTTTCACCATGGTCGCCGTCGACGAGAACGGAGACCCCGTCGACGTCCCGGCGGTCGTCGCACGGACCGACCGTGAAACGGAGTTGGTCGAGTCGGCTCCCTGCTGATCGGCGGCGGGTGACTCCGGTGTTCGCTCACGCCGGTCGCGTGTCAGCGCCTGCCGGTTTCGTTATTTCGGGGGTCGGCTCCGCCCGCGCCGCCGTCTCCGCCCCGTGGAACGGGGTGTCTGTGGTGTCGGCCTCCCGGTCGTCGCCGTCACCGGCGTGTCGGCCGGGCCGGGACGGTGTTCGGACCGTTCCCCGATCGTGACCCGGTGGCACGGGCGTCGCGACAGGCTTTACTCCCGTCGTGGTGGATGCTATCGCATGACGGGACACGCACAGACGCTCCGCCCGTTTCTGTCGCGGGCGGTCGGACTGTATCCGGACCGCAAAATCGTCGCCCGGACCGGCGAGGGTGTCGTTCGGTACACGTACAACCGGTACGTCGACCGAGTCGGTCGACTCGCGAACGCCCTGCGGGCGACGGGGGTTGACCGTGGGGACCGCGTGGGAACGCTGTGTTGGAACCACGACCGACATTTCGAGGCGTACTTCGCCGCCCCGGAACTCGGCGCGCAGTTGCACACCATCAACCCGCTTCTGCCGGCCGAGGACATCCGTCGTATCGTCGCCAGCGCGGCAGACCGGGTACTCCTCGTCGACGCCTCGCTCGCCGGTGCGTTCGCCGAGGCGTACGACCCCGAGGCCTTCGCGAGCGTCGAACGGGTGGTCGTCGTCGGGGCGGACACGCCGGATCTCCCGGTCGAACCGACGGCGTACGACGAGTTCGTCGCCGGCCACGGCACCGATGTCGACGCCCCCGAACTCGACGGCGACGACCCAGCCGGCCTGTGTTACTCCTCCGGGACGACCGGCGATCCGAAAGGCGTCGAGTACACCCACCGGATGCTCTGGGGTCACACGATGGCGATCCTGACGCCGTCGGGGCTCGATATCGCCGACCACGACGTGGTCATGCCGGTCGTCCCGATGTTCCACATCAACGCGTGGGGACTCCCCTACGCCGCGACCGCGGCGGGTGCGGGCCACGTCTACCCCGGCCCCTCCCCCGATCCCCAGGACGTGGTCGACCTGATCGACCGCGAGAACGTCACCCTCACCGCTGGCGTCCCGACGGTGTGGTTGGGCGTTCTCGATCACCTGGCGGACCACCCCGATCCCGAGGGAGCGCTCTCGACGCTAGATCGGATCGTCGTCGGTGGATCGGCCCCACCCGAACGGCTGCTCCGCGCGTTCGACGACTACGGCGTCGAGGTGCTCCACGGCTGGGGGATGACCGAAACCTCACCCGTCGGGGCGGTGTCACATCTCAAACCCGGTCTGTGCGACGCCGACTACGACCGACGCGTCGAGAAGCGGGCGAAACAGGGGCTCGTCCTGCCCGGGTTGGAGTTCAAAGCGGTCGACGACTCGGGCGAGGCGATCCCACACGATGGCGAGTCGATGGGCGAACTGCTGATCCGTGGGCCGTGGGTCGCGACAAAGTACTTCGACAGCGAGAGACGACGTCCCTCGGGCAGCGAGGCGTCGGAGACGCCTCGGGCAACCGGCGAAGCCGGTGACAGTCGGACGCAGTCCGACGACGCTTTCGATGGCTCGTGGCTCCGCACCGGCGACGTGGTGACGGTCGATCCGGACGGCTACATCGAACTCGTCGACCGTGCGGCCGACGTTATCAACTCGGGCGGGGAGTGGATCTCCTCACAGGCGGTCGAGAACGCGATCATGGGCCACGGGTCGGTCCGCGAGGCGGCCGTCGTCGGCGTCCCACACGAACGCTGGGGGGAGCGGCCGGTGGCGTTCGTCGCCGCCGATGGGGACGACGAGAACCGCGGCGGCTTGGTCGACGCGCTTCGCGGCCGGGTTCGGACCGGCTACCCCGACTGGTGGGTTCCCGACCGGTTCGAGTTCGTCGAGTCGGTCCCCAAGACGGCGACGGGGAAGTTCGACAAGATCGACCTCCGGGGACGGTTCGAGGGGTCGCTCGACGGAACAGTGGATGCGACACCGCCTGAGGGGGCGGAGTGACGCCGTCGGCGCGGGAAAGCACTTGCCGGCCGAGCGAGAAGCGCAGTCCGTGCGACCGAAGAGTGCCCTGCCCGTCCTGTTCGGCCTCGTACTCGTGACCGCGGGGTGTGCGGGGACGCCGGCCAGCGAGCCGACGGACGGCCCCACCGCCACGCCGACCGCCGGATCGGCGGGCCAGCCGACCGGCACCGTCGATTTCGCCGACGGGCCGAAGGAGCCGCCGCCCCGGCCGTCGGCGCTGAACGCGTCGAGCGTGCGCGAGTACGTCCGGACCCACGAGTACCGCCACGCCTACAACTCGCTGTGGGTCAACGGGTACACCGAGGTCACCCTCGACTGTCGGGTCGGCGACGTGGGCCGGCGCGCGTGGGGATACGAGGCCGTCGTCACCTGCACGGGCTCCTCGAACACCCGGGTGCCGGAGAACGCGACGGTCACGCCGGGACCACACGCCGACTGGTTCACACGGTCGTACCGCTACCGCGTGAGCGAGACGGCGACCGAGCGCACCCGGGTCGAGAACCGAGATCCGGTCTCCTGATCGGCGGGCGCTACGACCGTCGCGGGCTGTCGGGGGCGAGTGCGTCGTCGTAGATGGTCAGATACAGATCGACCAACTCCCCGCGGGTCGGCTTCCGGGGGTTGTTGGCCGGCGACCCGGAGTCGATGGCGTCCTGTGCCATATCATCGACCACATCGAGGTACGCCTCCCGCGGGGGTACTTCGCCGAACGAATCGAGATAGCCGGTGAGGGACACGTCCTCGCACAGACGGAGAACGCCGTCGACGGCCGCATCGGCCGCCTCGCGGGTCGTGTCGTCGGCGTCGGCGACGCCAAGGATCCGCGCGATGTCGGCGTACTTCTCGGGGGCAGCAACGGCGGAGAAGTCGACGACGTAGGGGAGAATGAGTCCGTTCGCCAACCCGTGGGGGAGGTGGAGTTGTGCGCCGAGGGGGCGGGCCAGTCCGTGGACGAGCGCAACCGAGGCGTTGGTGAAGGCCTGTCCCGCTTGGAGTTGGCCGACCATCACGTCCGCACGGGCCGACAGGTTATCGCCGTTCGCCCACGCTACCGGTAGTGAGCGGGCGATGCGCTCCATCGCCGCCTCGGCGTAGCCGTCGGGGACACCGTAGGATTTCACCGACACGTACGCCTCGATGGCGTGGGTCAGAGCGTCGATGCCGGTGAAGGCGGTGTGGCTTCTGGGGAGCGACACGGTGAGTTCCGGGTCCTCGATCGCCACGTCGGGGACGACGTTCGCGGAGACGATGAGAAACTTCGTCGACGTCGACTCGTCGCTGACGACGACGGAGCGGGTCGCCTCGCTCCCGGTGCCGGCGGTGGTGTTGACGGCGATGAGGGGTGGCGTCGGCTCCGGGACACCCTCGTAGCCCGCACGGTCGACACCGAACTCGCGGATCGACCCTTTGTTTGTCGCGAGAATGCCGGCTCCTTTCCCCGTGTCGATGGAGGAACCGCCGCCGAGCGTGACGATCAGGTCACAGTCCCGGCGGTCGTACAGGTCGTAGGCGGCCTCGATGTTCTCGACGGTCGGGTCGGGACGGACGTCGGTGTAGACGGCGGCGTCGACACCCGCGGCGTCGAGAACATCGACGACCGTGTCGCCGTGGAACTCGAAGATCCGTTCCGTGGCGACGACGAGCGCCGTGTCGCCGTACCGGGCGGCGTGGCCGCCCACCGTCCCGACCGCGCCGGCACCGAGTTCGATCCGACTCGGCGAGACGACCGTCCGGGTCTCCCGTGCGAGTACGGTGTCGTGCATGCAGGGCCGACATGCACCGTCGCGGTCTTATAGCCTCGGCTGCCGCCGCCGGGATCGAAGGGTTCTCCACGACGGCAGCCGTTCCCTATGTATGTCACAGGTCACTGTCGAGGCCGTCGAGACGGTCGGGACGCGGACCGCCGCGCTCGAACTCCGGACACCCGAGGGCTTCGCCGCCGACCCCGGCCAGTTCGTTCTCGTCCGTGCGACCGTCGACGGGGTCGAGGAGACCGGCTACTACACCCTCTCATCGCCCGACACCGACGGCACCATGGAGATCACGGTCGAGTATGTTCCCGAAGGAACACTCGCGCCGTGGCTGGCCGAGCGATCCGCGGGCGAGACCATCGAGGTCGAAGGCCCGTTCGGGGACGTGCGCTACACGGGCGAGGGATCGGTCGTCGTGCTTGCGGAGGGACCGGGCATCGGCCCCGCAGTGGGAATCGCAGAGCGGGCGACCCGTGCGGGCCACGACGCGGCCGTTGTCTTCTGGGGCGAGGATCCACCCCACCACGGCCGCCTCGACGCCCTCGAAGCCGACGGCGCGTCGGTACACGTCGTCGGGTCGCTCACCGAGGCGGCCGATACGCTCGCGGAGACCGACGGAACGGTGTACGCGTTCGGCTTCGAGTCGTTCGTCAGGGACGCACGGACCGTCGCCGAGGGCGTCGGCGTTGCCGACGAGGACCTGCGCGCAGAGAGCTTCGGCGCGCGGTAGCCACCGCCCCGGACCGGGGCGGCGGCGGGTCCCGAGTTACGAACTCGAACGCAGTCGGTCACATCCACACAGACCTATCGGCGCCGATCGGCCGATACGGCTACCGCGCCGACTCGATTTCGTCCAGTACGTCGGGGTCTTCGATGCTGCTCATGTCGCCGAGATCCTCGCCCCGGGACACCGACTCGATGGCCCTGCGGATGATCTTCCCGCTCTGGGTCTTGGGGAAGGCGTCGACAAACAATACCTCACGGGGGCGGAACGGCTTTCCCAACTCCTCGCCGACGGTCTCACGGACCGTCGCCCGGAGGGTGTCGCTTTCGGTGACCCCATCCTCGACGACGACGTAGCAGACGACCGCCGTGCCGGTCGTGTCGTCGGGGACGCCCACGGCGGCCGCCTGATTCACGTCCGGGTGTTCCATCGCGGCCCCCTCAACCTCCGCGGGGCCGACCTTGCGTCCGGCGACGTTGAGCGCGTCGTCGGCGCGGCCGTGGAGAAACCAGAAGTCCTCCTCGTCCTTCTGTGCCCAGTCGCCGTGGTCCCAGAGGTTCGGCCACGTACTCCAGTACTCCTTGAGGTAGCGTTCGTCGCCGCTCCACAGCGACTTCGTCATGCTCGGACAGGAGTCGCGGGCGACGAGGTAGCCCCGGTCGTGGCTCTCGACAACGGAGTCGCCCTCGTGGTCGACGATGTCGACGTCCATCCCGAGGCCCGGGCCGCCGAGGGTGCAGGGTTTGAGCGGCTGGATCGGCATCGGCATGAGAAAGCAGCCCATGATCTCCGTCCCGCCGGAGATGTTGATGATCGGCGTCGACCCGCCACCGACCTCCTCGAAAAACCACAGCCACGACTCCGGGTCCCACGGTTCGCCGGTCGACCCTAAAATTCGGAGCGTCGAGAGATCGTACCCCTCGACCCACCCGTCACCGTGTTTGCGGAGCGCGCGGATGGCCGTCGGCGAGATACCGAACTGCGTGACGCCGTGGTCGTCGATCAACCGCCAGAACCGATCCGGCTCGGGGTGGTCCGGCGCACC